>JBIKNE010000204.1:0-4869 GCA_044358855.1 Bacteriovoracaceae bacterium
TTCTTCAAATCACTGAGTGTCGCTTGAGCTTCCCCACGAATAGCATCCAGGGTAGGAGCGAAATCTTCGACTCCCACGCAGTTGATTTTATCATCCTGAATAGCATTGGGTATGGAGAATTCTTTCGCCTCAAGAAATTCAATGAGAGCGGTTTCCGCTTTAGCATGGAAATACTGACCAATTAATTGCTCTGATTCTGCAAATGAAGAAGTGAACAAGAAAATCCAAAGCATCATTTTTTCTTCTTCTTTTTAGGCATCGGCTTATCGACCTTCATGACGTTGGATTGGGCGCGCTTCTTTTTGTCTTTTGGACGGAATGTAGAAAAGCGAATTTTATCACCAAGACGCAACTTGAGAGCCGCAGCTGTCACACTCGAAATTTTAAGCCCACCCGTTTTGAGTTTTACGACACCACCCAATGTGGCGCGAAACTTTGTGCCGGTGCGAGAAATGATAAAGGTCTCGGAGCGGAAGGATTTATCGGCGATCTCTTTAATCTCGCCAACGATACTATCTTTAACAGTTCTGACTTTATCGATTTCAGCAATGACCACAGGGCCTGGTTCAAAGAGACCGACGAGACCTGCGAATTTGAAGCCTTCTTGTTCAAGAATGCGTTTTGCCGGTTCGGTATTTGGATGAACTTTACCAATCACAAACTGAGCTTCTTCGGGAAGAAGATTGGCGATGATTGGGTGTTTGGGCATCAGCTCTTCAACAAACTTTTTGTTCTCGAAATACATCGAGTCGGCTTCAGGGAAATCAATTTTAAAACACTTCGCTCCGACGGCGTCCCAAAATGGTGAGTGTCCAGAGTCATTCACCATGCCTCGCATTTCTGCGATAACTTCATTTTCAAAATGTTTGCGGTTCTCTGCCATAAATAGAAAGCGTGAGAGAGAAAGAAAACGACCGTTTTGGGCATTTCTAAATTTGGGGTGAAGGTAAAGCGAACAAATCTCGGCTGGGCCGTTGTGCACATAGTGGAAGTGTAGAGTAACTATGTCGTTTTTTACACCGACGAGCTTACTTTCATGATGATGAGTTTCCATGCGATAGAAATAGTAAGGCTCAAAACCACCAATCTTAGAAATGATACCGCAGACGCCAACGATTTTACCGGTGAAGAGCTCTTCCATAACAAAGAGATAATCTTCACCCTTAGGTCGACCATCACGCTGGGTAAAGCTTCGCTCTGAATGAATAATACGCTTTCTAAGAACCTCAGGATCTTTTGGAAGCGTGGTAAGACCATGGCCTGAGTCCTCAAGGAGTTCCATCAGGCGATCAAGATCTTTTTGTTCAATCGGGCGAATAATAAACAAAGGCTACTCCATCTCAACGAGAGTTTTTTCGATAAGGGCGCAGACATTATCGATATCTTCCATCGTCACAGCTACAATAGGCATCAGGAAGCGCACACGAGTCGAAGTACCACCGCCCGCCATAAATGAGAGCACTCCATTTTCAAAAAGTTTAAAAGTGAACTGCTTAGATTTTTCTTCGATGCCACCAAAAACAGTCATCGCCACCATCGCTCCAATACCCCATGGACCGTTGAGTTTTGTCGGATGTTTAGCAGCGATCTTTTCCAGGTTTGTTTTAAAGCGCTGATGGCATTTTTCAATTTTGCCCTCTTTGCCCAAGTAATTCCCATTCACGACTTCCGAAATAATCTTCAAGCTCGCAGATATCTGGCTAGAAGCACCGGTGAAGGTCTGTGACATGAGACCTGGTTTCGGTTTGTGATCATCAGTGAAAAGAGTGGCACAAACTTGCGAGTTTTTACCAATGCTCACCACGTCGACATGTTTATCGAGTTTGAAATGTTGGAAGGCAAAGAGTTCGTGCGTGCGCATGAAGGTTTGTACTTCATCAACAAAAACTGAAATATTGTTGTCTTTGCAGACTTGTATAAGAGCTTCAAAAAATTCCGTATTGCCGACCCATGAGCCGTTTTCACCTTGAATCATTTCCATGATAAAGCCCGCGTACTGACCAGGGTAGCGTGCAAGATGTTTTTTCATGGCATTGACGGAAACTTCAATCGAATTTTTGTGATCTGATTCGCAATAGAATGGAACGTAATCGACATCAATTGTTTTCGGAAGACCAGCACGGTAAGCGGCCTTGTCAGTCACCCACGCCATTCCAAGAGTTCTGCCGGAGAAACATTTCTCAAACGAGAAGAAGCGTTGAGCTCCCGCGCGTTTTTGGTAAATCATTTTAAAAGCGTTTTCATTGGCCATCGCACCGGAGGTTGTTAGGAAGACGTTCTTAACTGCAGCACCGTTTTTGCATGCCTGAGTAGAAATCAAATCAACCAAACGAGCCGAATCGGTATTTTGTTGGAGGTGACCATTCATTACGGTGTTACTAATTGAGCCTTCAATTTGCGCTTCAATCACATCAGCATTTGAGTGCCCCATGTAGTGTACGCCGATACCAGTGATGAAATCATATTTCACCGAACCATCGGCTAATTCAACCAGAGCGCCGTTGCCAATACCTGACCCTAAGTATTGATAAAAAAGTGGACCACCACGTTGCTCACCGAATTTTTTTAGTATCGCCTGATACTCTTCTTTTAATGCAGGGTCGGCGGCTTTTACGCCGGTAATTTTCTTCTGGTGCTCTTTCACGGCATCACGAATAAGTTTTTTAGCTTCTTGGATACGCGGGTCTTGAAAGAAACCATGGGCGACGGTCTTCATGGAATTGCTCCTCAAACGAAAGGTATATAAACGTCTTTTCGAGACTTTAAACCTGAGACTTGAGGCAGTCCACTGATGGGCAAAAAATATTATTAGACTATATTGCGCGGAGAGGCATCGTACCTGAGTGCATCACTTGTCTCATGGACGCAGTGCCGCCTTTGATTGTCGATAGCAGGGCCATGTGTTAGTTTAAATGACTTTCAACTTTATGAAATCGCTGGAGCTGGCAAATGCAAGTGAAGAAAACTCACGACCTCAAAAAGACAGACAAAAAAACTCTCGCTCACTGGTATCACCTTTTGACTTTGGGACGCATGCTCGATGAGCGCGCACCTAATTATCTTAAGCAGGCCCTGGGTTGGTCTTATCACGCACCCTACGCAGGTCACGACGCCATTCAATTGGCAATCGGCCAAGTCTTTGAGCGCAAGACAGACCATCTTTTCCCTTACTACCGTGACATGCTGACTGCACTCTCTGCCGGGCTATCAGCGGAAGAAATTATTTTGAATGGTTTATCAAAGGCGACAGATTTAGCTTCTGGCGGTCGTCATATGTCGAATCACTTTGCTAAACCAGCGTGGAATATCCACAACGTTTCAAGCTGCACTGGTAACCATACTTTGCATGCTGTGGGCGTTGGCCGTGCCATGAAAACGTATAAGAGCAAAGGCGTAGCGTTTTCATCTCAGGGTGAATCGTCAGTTTCTGAAGGCTATTGCTATGAAGCGATCAACGGCGCGAGTCGTGAGAAGCTTCCAGTTGTTTTTGTTTTCCAGGACAACGGTTACGGAATTTCAGTTCCTAAGTCAGATCAGACGGCCAATGAGATCGTTGCCGATAACTTCCGTGGATTTAAAAATCTTCAGATTATTATTTGTGATGGTAAAGACGTGTTTGATTCGATGAACGCCATGATTGCGGCTCGTGAGCATGCCGCCAAACATCACGAACCGGTCATCGTTCATGCCATGTGTGTTCGCATAGGTAATCACTCGAACTCAGATAAGCATGAGTGGTACCGCGATGAAAAAGAATTAGCCGAAGCCAAGGCCCAAGATCCTTTGCCAAAGTTCAAAGCCGACTTAATAAAGTCGAAAATTTTCACTGAAAAAGAACTCACAAAGATTGAAGAAGCAGCCAAAGCAGAAATGCTTGATGCTCACACTAAAGCAATGAAAGCTCCTGCTCCGACTCCAGAGAGTATTTTTGATTTCGTAGTGCCTGAGGCTCACGTTCCACAAAAATATGTTGATGGCACTCACAATGATACGAGTGAGCCGATCAAGTTCATTGATGCTTTGAATGGCACACTTAAAGCCGAATTCCGTCACAACCCGGATACCTATATTTGGGGCCAAGATGTTGCCAATAAAGAGAAGGGCGGGATTTTCAACGTGACTAAAGGTATGCAACAAGAATTTGGTAAGCACCGTGTGTTCAACGGTCCGATTGCTGAAGACTTCATCCTTGGTACCGCCAACGGAATGGTACGTTTTGATGAAAAAATTCGCGTCGTTGTCGAAGGAGCTGAGTTTGCTGACTATTTCTGGCCCGCGATGGAACAGATGGTTGAAACGTCTCACGATTACTGGCGCTCGAATGGTGCATTCTCTCCGAACATCGTTGTTCGCCTAGCTTCCGGTGGCTATATCGGTGGTGGTCTGTATCACTCACAAAACATCGAAGGTACACTCACTACTTTGCCAGGTATTCGCGTAGTTGTTCCTGCCTTCGCTGACGATGCTGCTGGTCTTTTGAGAACTGCGATGCGTTCTCGTGGTTGCACCGTTTACCTCGAGCCGAAAACTCTCTATAACGCTAAACATGCTATGACTCCCGTTCCAGAAGATTTTGAAGTACCTTTCGGAAAGGCTCGTCTTCGTCGCGAAGGTAAACATCTCTCGATTATTACTTTTGGCAACACGGTCCATTTCTCATTGGAAGCAGCTGAAGAGCTTGCTAAAGAGGGAATTGAAGTTGAGGTGCTAGATCTTCGTTCACTTAATCCGCTTGATTATGATGCAATCAAAGCAACAGTGGCCAAAACTCATCGTGCTTTGATCGTTCATGAAGACAAGGTCTTTGGCGGTTTCGGTGGTGAGCTTGTCGGTGTTATTAATGAACATTGCTTCGAAGAGCTCGATGCT
>JBIKNE010000257.1:0-4151 GCA_044358855.1 Bacteriovoracaceae bacterium
CTTACTACGCTCATTGGCTCTTCCCGTGTTTTGATCAGCCGGACTTAAAAGCGATCTATACCGTGCAAGCGACTGGTCCCAAAGAGTGGAAGATTCTCCACAACGAACCAGCGATGGAAATCAAAGTCGAAGGGGATACCCAGACCGCTTATTTTAAATCAACACCTCCTATGAGTCCTTACTTGTTCTTCCTAGGCGCAGGTCCCTACGCCGAGTGGCGCGATAAATACGAAGACATTCCTTTGGTGATTTATGCTCGTAAAACGTTAGCTGAGCACGTGGATCATAAGCGCTTATTTGAAACGACCAAAAAAGGTCTGAAATTTTTTAATGCCTACTTTGGCACGCCTTATCCTTACTCACAGTATGGCCAAATTTTCATACCTGAATTTGCTTGGGGTGGAATGGAAAATCCTGGAGCTGTCGCCTTGAATGAGCGCAATATTTTCCGAGGCGCTGTCACACAATCTCGCCTGGAAGGACGAGACAGTTTGATTCTCCATGAAATGGCGCATATGTGGTTTGGAGATCTCGTCACAATGGAATGGTGGAATGATTTGTGGCTCAATGAAAGTTTTGCCACTTATCTAGCGAGTATTTCACAAGATCGCGCTATGCAGTCCAAGGGTACTTGGATGAGCTTTCTTTCAACTAAGAACTGGGGCTACTGGCAAGACCAGCTGGTCACCACTCACCCGATTGAAACTGCTGTTCCAGATACTCGTGCCACTAAGGCGAACTTTGATGGCATTACTTACGCCAAAGGAGCGTCGAGCTTAAAGCAGCTGCATTTTTATGTAGGGGAAGAAGGATTCCAAAAGGGACTTGAGAGCTATTTTAAAAAGTATGCTTGGAAAAATACTCGTCGTGAGGATTTTATTAATGAAATCGCGGCGGCTTCAAAAAAAGATTTGAATGGCTGGACTAAGAAATGGCTTCAAACCGCAGGTCCCAATCGTGTCAAAGTAAAAGTGACTTGCTCCGAGGGCGAGAAAGTTAAAATTGAATTGAAGCAACTTAAGAGTGTCTCCGGAACACTTTCGCCGCATCGTACGCGTTTGGGTCTTTATAAAATGGGAGAAAAGCTCGAACTCATTTCAACTAGTGACATGGAGTATGCAAGCGAGCTGACGTCACTTGAACTCAGCAATACCTCTTGCCCTGATTTTGTCCTACCGAACCAGGACGATATGGATTATGCGCTCTATGCTTTGGATGAAAAGTCCTTGAAACTCTCGACTCAAGCGATGCAGACATTACCAACACCGCTCTCGCGCTACACCGTTTGGACTATTCTATCGCAAATGGTGCGAGATCAAGAATTGAAGGCGAGTGAATTCTTAAGTGCTGCCATCGCTGCCGCTCGGGTTGAGACTGATGATTTATTGTTAGGCCTGATCGTGAGCACCCGCAGCCCACTGTATTGGCAGTACAAAGGTTATTTGACAGTGGATGAGCGCGAGAAACTCGCTCCTGAGATGGAGGCGATGGTGTGGAAGCGTCTTAATGAAGCTGAAGCGGGTTCAAGCTCACAGCTTAACTTCTTTGATTTCTATACCAGTGTCGTGCAGACGCATGAAGGCCTTGAACGTTTGTTTGCTATGATTCAGAAAAATGCTCTTCCTAAGGGTATTAAACTTGATCCAGATCGTCGTTGGCAGATTGTCACCACGCTCGCAGCTGAAGGTCATCCTCAAGCGCTCACGCTTATTGCTGACGAAGAAAAACGTGATGCCAGCACTCTTGGTAAACGCTACGCTTATGCCGCCAAGGTGGCGGTGCCGGAGTTGGCGAGCAAGCAACGTTATTGGAAAGAAATTGTTGCTGCCAAAGATTTAACTTTCAGCACCCTTCGCCAAGCGGGTGGTCGCTTAAATAGTCCTAACTATCCAGAACTCTCAAAAGTTTTGGCGAAAGAGTTTTTCAAAGAGGTTCGTAAGAAGGATTGGAAAAAGAATGACGATAGTGTCGAATTGTATTTTGAAAGTTATTTCCCGGGCACACTGTGTTCACAAGACTTGCTCAATACCAGCCGCCAAGAGTTTAAGCGTGTTCGTCACACCAGTCTCTTAAAGCGCGCATGGCTTGAAGCCAATGATGAACTGTCACGTTGTGTGAAGGTTCGTGCTAAGAGTAAGCAGGTGAGTAAGGTTATCTAGACCTATTATGTTCAGTGCTCTCTAGGGAGCACTGAACGTCTTACAATCAATCACAAAACGATAGCGCACATCACTTTTCAGAACTCGATCAAAAGCCTCGTTGATTTTATCTGCTGAGATCAGTTCGATGTCGCTGACGATGTTGTGCTTGGCACAGAAGTCCAGCATCTCTTGAGTTTCTTTAATTCCGCCAATCAGCGATCCAGCTAAGCGACGTCGTCCCATGACGAGAGAAAAAGCACTCAAGCTGACATTCTTATCAGGCAGACCCAACAGCACCATGGTGCCATCTATTTTCAACAATCCTAAATATTGATTCCAATCCAATTCGGCCGAAACAGAGTTAAGAATGAGATCAAAGCTTGCTTTAAGCTTTTTGAAAGTCGCTTTATCACTGGTGGCATAAAATTCATTTGCACCTAAGCGTTTGGCGTCTTCGGCCTTCTTCATACTCTGACTCAAGACTGTCAAATGCGCACCCATGGCATGAGCAATTTTGACTGCCATGTGACCTAAGCCGCCAAGGCCTATGACGGCGACTTTTTTGTCAGGTCCCGCTCCCCAATGGGCCAGCGGTGAGTAAGTGGTGATGCCGGCACACAAAAGAGGAGCTGCCTTATCGAGCGGAAGATTTTTTGGAATTCTTAGAACGTAGTTTTCATCCACTACAATCTGAGTAGAGTAGCCACCTTGAGTGACAGTCACGCCATCAGCTTCTGTGCTGTTATAAGTTCCGTTCATGCCTACGGAGCAATATTGTTCTAAACCTTCATGACAGTACTCGCAGGTACGGCAGGAATCGACAAAACAACCCACACCGACGTGATCGCCGATTTTGAAGCGCGTGACTTTGGCACCGACTTTGGTAACCACCCCAGCGATTTCATGGCCTGGTACCATTGGGAAGGCGCCTTTGCCCCATTCTTCACGTACTTGATGAATATCGGAGTGACAGATACCTGAATATTTAATCTCAATGGCAACATCGTGTTCACGCGGATTTCTGCGCTCAAACACATAAGGGCTAAGGGGGGCTTTGGCACTCATTGCAGCATAGGCAAATGTTTTATTCATAGAAGAATCGTAATGTTAAGTTTCTCAGGTGTCACTTGGGGAGAGTTGGTTTAGTATGGTGCAATGGCAAAAAAGCTTCTCCATATCGGTATTGCACCGAATCTTTTATTGAAAGACGTGGAAATCACCGCGCCATTTTTATTTCAAGGGGAGATTGAAGCCGAAGGCGATCGTCGTGCTTTTCTGAATAAGCTCAAATTTTATAAAAAAAACCTCAATCTTTTAAAGACAATTGATCTCACTGAATATTTCTACCTCTGTATGGCGGCCCATTGGACGACTGCTGGGACCTTTGTGCCAACCAACGTCGATAATCAAATTCGCGAGAGCCTATGGAAGCATCCTGAGATTCAGGCGCATATTGATCGCATGGCAAAAATCACACTCGATTCTTGGACATGGGATTACTCTCAAGTGACTAATCGCAAATCTTTTAACCCAAAAAACCAACAAGTCATGAGTACCCATGAGGGAACTTGGCTCTCGGTGGCGATTGGGGCCTATTGCGCCCTCAAAAAACATAAACGTCCGCTCGCCGAAGACTTGCGTGAAATGATTTTGGCGGAGATTCAGAAAGAAGAAGCGCTATTAACCGAATTGCGCGAAGAGCGTGACAGTATCAATTTCCTGCGTTCCTGTGCTTTGATGGCGCATAACTTTGGTGACCTTGATCGAGTGATTGATCAATGGGAGATGCCGCTGGATGATCCGTTTAGATTGCGCATTTATAAATTAGGTCATCAGCTCAACTCGAATTATTCGCCCATTCTGGTTTATGCCGGCCAAGTCAATAAGGCCTTTCTCTCAGTTGAAAATCATCGCCATATGTCGCTCAGACAACCTAAATGTTTGCGACGTTCAGGAGACTTTCTAGTTCCGGTCGGGCCTTTTATGGAAAAGTGGGGCCAGATCTTAGGT
>JBIKNE010000205.1:0-4856 GCA_044358855.1 Bacteriovoracaceae bacterium
ACCCACCTCTGTGAACGTGCCATCTCCATTGTTGTGGAAGAGACAGTTGCGTTGAAAGCCAGCCATTGAAGGATGCACACCGCTTTTAGCCACTTGGCTTTCTACTTCACCTTGGAAGCCTGTAAGAATTCGCATAAAGCTCGTGTTTGCCTCTTCAATGCCTTGTTCTGAACCTAATACTTCTTGGAAGTCATAAGTGTAAGTTGCATTGGCACGCACAAAGAGACTTGAAAGATCTTGATCTGCATGGGTACCAGACCATAATCCGTTTGCGACATAAATGTCAGGCAAGCCGTTGTTGTCGTAATCGATAACTTCTACGCCACCAATACCATCTCCACAGCCATTAATGCCGGTTAGTGCAGTAATGTCAGAGTAGTTCACAGCATTGTTTGATTTAAAGACGCGAATCCCGAAAGTACCTGGACGCTGAGACAGCTCAGAGAAATTATTTTGTAATGAATTATGCAAACGTTCTGCTGGTAGGAAGTTCACATTGGTATAGATAAATTCAAGTTTACCGTCATTATCAATATCAGAAGCAGTGAATCCCATTCCAAAATCGTAGTTTGTAAGTCCAATTTTTTCAGCAACCTGAGAAAATGTACCATCACCATTATTTTTATAAAGTGGACTTAAGTTCGCCTTATCATCGACCACCACAATATCCATATCACCATCTAGATCGTAATCAAGGCCCATAGAAGTGTGTGGGAAGACGGCTGCTGCTTCAGGGTAGCCGTCAGTGTAGGCGTTCTTTTTCTTCGTGTAAGGCATCTTCTGGCGAGTAACTTCCTCGAAACTCATCGCACCGATATTGTAGAAAAGACCTTGAGGATTGAGTTCGTGCTTAGCTTCAAAACCATGGACTTTTTTATCCAAGACCGTGAAGTCTTTTGCACCAGGAAATCCGATATAAAAATCAAGCATGCCATCACCGTTATAGTCAGCGATAGCTGAAGGCATAGCGTAGTAAGCCGGGTAACGATTTTTAATCGCATTCACTTTTTGAAATTTATCACCTGAGTTTTGGTATAAAACGATATCCTTTCCTTTCTCTTCGCTGGGTGCGAAGCGAACGAGCAATAAATCTTTTTTGCCATCATTATCAAAATCAGCGATCACAGCACTCTTAACAAGAGTCTCATTCTCGATTCCCAGGCTTTCATTGGAAATTTTGCTAAACGTTCCGTCGACCTTACCTTTAAAAATCTCTACCGCTCCTAAGTGACCGACCACCATATCGGCTTGACCGTCATTATCGATATCACCAATCGCCATCGCATAACCGCCGCGACGAATGGCTTCCTTACGCAAGTGGTTTGAAAGTTCTCCATCCTTGAAGGATGCAACCTCACGAAAGGCAGCCTTATCAGCTTTAAGAGTCTCACCACTTAGGACTTCAAAACTTTCGATCTCCCACTGCTTCTTACTTAGATTATTTTTGACCTGGATACGGGCCACACCACGCTCATGCACACGCTGACCTTTCATTCCAAGCAAACGGAAATCCATGCGGCTTTCAACTGTGAATGCCATTGGAAGAGATGTAAGGGGATCACGGTGAGCAATAGATGTTGATGTTGAGTACGGGCTAAATTTGACGTATTCAAGCTTTTCAAAACTCTTGATATGCCCCAAGAATTTTTGATTGGCGGTGACTGCCGAGTTTTTCTGATCGTCTTGTTTCCAGGCAATCTGTGTCACTCCACTTATCTTCTTGGCCGCACCTAAACGATTTAATTTATAAAAGGCATCTGGAGTTGAGATCTTGGCTAAGTCCATTGAAGCATTTTTAAACATGGCTTCTAACGGATAGATCACGTCTTTCATGACGTTTTGAAAAACAGCTTCATCGGCCAAACCCAATTTAAGCGCCACAGCTGAATACTCTGCACTGTCATTGAGCATCAGCTTTTTGCTTTTGCCCCCAAAATTTTGCGGTAGTTTATTTAACGGAGTAGCCTTGTACTTAGTTCCTGTATGCAAATCTTTGAGAATTTTTTTGGCATCCGTTGATTGAGAAATCTGCGACGCCTGCGCGTGAAAGCCAAGAACAGACAACGAAATGAGTACTGCAAAGTGCTTCATGGGGAACCTCTAATATATTGATTTTCCAGATAAATTAATTCTAGGAGGGTATCAAATTGAATGCAAGTTTATCTTCCTTTAGCTCACAAACCCTTAAAACTTCGTCTTTCATGGATTTGCTCTAAAAATGGAGATCGCTTGAGCGCACAGTATATGTGGCGTTATTACGACGAGAAGGCCTGAGCTGGTTATCTTCAGAATACTCTGGCAATCTAATCCAGTTTTCCATTGGAGATTTTCGCAATGACCAAAAAGAGAGTTTTAGTCACAGGTGGGGCCGGTTTCTTAGGCTCTCATCTTTGTGAGCGACTTTTAAAGGATGAGCACCACGTTGTGTGCTTGGATAACCTATTTACCGGACAAAAAGAAAACATTGCTCACCTTTTAAGTCATCCTCATTTTCAATTTATCCAGCAAGACGTTACATCCTCATTTCATATTGAGGTCGACGAAATCTATAACCTCGCCTGCCCCGCTTCACCAAAATATTATCAACAAGACCCTGTGCAAACCGTTAAGACGAATGTGCACGGTGCGATCAATATGCTTGAGCTGGCAAAAAAAACTAATGCTAAAATCCTCCAAGCATCGACCAGCGAAGTTTACGGTGATCCGGAAATTCATCCACAAAAAGAAGATTACTGGGGACGTGTGAATCCGATTGGCATTCGCAGCTGTTATGATGAAGGCAAACGCTGTGCTGAGACTTTATTCTCTGATTATCACCGCCAGTTCAAAATCAGAATTAAGATCATGCGCATCTTTAATACCTATGGCCCACGCATGCAGCTTGATGATGGCCGCGTGGTTTCAAATTTTATTGTGCAAGCACTTAACAATGAGCCCATCACTATTTTTGGCGACGGCAAACAAACGCGCTCTTTCTGTTACGTGGATGATCTCATTGAAGCTCTCGTTCGCGGCATGAACACAGATGATGATTTCACTGGACCGATGAACATTGGTAATCCCAATGAGTTCACCATTCTCGGTTTGGCACAAACGGTTTTGCGTCTCACCCATTCAAAATCACAAATTGTCTTGAAACCTCTCCCTTCAGATGATCCTAAACAGCGCCAACCCGACATCACCTTGGCAAAAGAACTCATTCATTGGGAGCCGACCATTCAGCTGGAAGCAGGCCTCATGAAGACGATTGGATATTTTAGAGAAGCTCTGAGGAAGTAAATGGTGGGGCCAACAGGACTTGAACCTGTAACCACCCGGTTATGAGCCGGGAGCTCTAACCAATTGAGCTATAGCCCCACGAAGGGTACACTTTACATTATGACGACATCATTCACCAAGTACTCGGCTAACGGAAATCACTTCATTCTGCTCGACCATATGCAAAATGGAGCTGAACTCACACCTGCACAGGTGCTGACTTGGTGCGACAGTATTTTTGGTGTAGGCGCCGATGGCCTGGCAGAGATTACTCCGCACGATGAATTTGCTTTTCGTTTTCGCCTCTGGAACTCAGATGGTGGTGAAGCGGAGATGTGTGGCAACGCTGCTCGCGCAGCCGCTTGGCACTATTTAAAGAATAATCCCACACTCAAAACTGTTAAATTCAAAACCATGAACGGTGTTTATCAGGCCAACTTGGAAGACGGTCGTTTGTGGATTCAGATGAGTGAGCAGCGCCAAGACCTCAATCTTCCACCTGATCTCTTTAATCAATTCTCTCGCTGGTACTATGTGAATACCGGTGTTCCGCATCTCGTGCTGGAAGTCAGTGATGTGGAAAAAATTGATCTGATGAACGAAGCTCCGAGACTTCGTCATCATCGCATGTTCCCTAACGGCACCAATGTTGATTTCATTTCAGTCAACGATCCTGCTCAACCCGTCGTGCAGTTGCGTGTCTTTGAGCGCGGAGTAGAAGGTGAAACTTGGAGCTGCGGCACTGGTGTGGCCGCTGTCGCTTGGGCCTGTCGTATTTGGCATGGCTGGATGGATGATATTCGCGTGATCACCAAAGGTGGCGAGCATCGCGTGCGCTTTCAAGATGGCAAACTTTGGTACAGTGGAGAAATTAAAAAAGTATTCACCGGAGAACTCCTCTGAGAGATCGTGCCGACAAAATTTTAGTCGAACTGCAACTCATCCCCACGCGTGCGCAGGCGAAATCACTGATTGAAATGGGCCGTGTTTCAGTTAATGGAAAAATTCTCAAAAAGGCCGGTGATTTAATTTCACCCGATGATGTCATCATCGTCGACTCGCCTGGATTTGTGGGCCGCGGGGCTTTTAAACTCGAAGCTGCTCTGAAAGAGTTCTCTATTCAAATCGAAGATAAAACCTTCGTAGATGTAGGGGCCAGCACAGGAGGATTTACTGAAATTCTCCTGCGTGAAGGTGCCGCCAAAGTTTTTGCTGTAGATGTTGGTCGTGATCAACTGGCACAAAAACTGCGACTCAATCCGAAAGTTGAAAATATGGAAGGCACACATATTCTCGATGTGAATTTCTTTGTACCCATCGAAGGTGCTGTCATTGATTTATCTTTCATCTCACTAACAAAAGTCATGAGTCATATCGTGAATTTATTAGCGCCTGGTGCTGACGTGGTAGCACTCATCAAACCGCAATTTGAAGCGGGCCTTGAGCGAATTCCAAAAGATGGTGTGATCAAAGATGAAAATCTTCGTAAAACAATTTTAGAAGAAGTACTCGCTCACTTCACTTCTCTTGGCCTCGTGATAAAAAAAGTGATCGACTCTCCTATCGAGGGCAAAAGTGGCAATCATGAGTATCTTGTT
>JBIKNE010000206.1:0-4845 GCA_044358855.1 Bacteriovoracaceae bacterium
GATCATAGCTGATGAGTCCACCGGCACCTAAACGAGTCCATTGCTCCTGAGCGACACGAGTTTCTAAGCGGTATTCATTTTCTACTGTCCGGACGGTGATCATTCCTCCGACATACCAGCGTCCTGAAAGTTCGCGATCAAGGACGCGCATAAGATGGGCGTTGAATTCAAATTGATTGCCATAACCTTCGGACGTCACTCGTTGGTTGTAGCGATAATTATTGGTTTGAGGCGAGGTGAGAGAGAAGCCAAATGAGCCACGAATTTTGGGGACGCGAGCAATAGGGTAGCCATCAGGAAGAGGTTCGAGCAAACGGTAATCGGTATTGTCTGGGTTCGCTGCTTTTTGGGTGAACTCACGTGGGTCTTCATACCAGATAGTGACATGCTCTCTGAGCATCCAAGCATCACGTCCTTGGTTATCCTTAGTTAGCACGAAATCCGAACCATCATGATAATTTTCGATGTCTTCTGTCAGTGAAAAAGGATCATCTTTATCTTGGGTACCAAGCCTGGTTCCTTCAGGCAGAGTCCCATAAGCGGTGCGATCAACCAGCACCAAAGGATGGATATAAACTTTTTCCCCTTTATGAACATATTGAATGACATCGGCGTTGCGATTAGGTCTTTTGAAGAGTGGGGCTTCTAAAACATTCACCATACCTTCGGCAGCAAAGACATTTCCCGAAAGTAATATACTCATAAAAAGGATAAGTTTGCTTACCATACAAATCCTTGGGTGAAATGCAGACCGATTAAATCGTTGGTAGATTCTGAGGGAGTTTTAGACACAGTCTCATCTTGGCTGCGTAGCTTGGGCCAATCACGCTGCCAGGCAACGCCCCAACTCCATTCACCGAAACGATTATTAAATACTCCCTCCCAACCCAACACGGTAGTTGTCGTGCGCAGTAAAATTTCCTCACGATACTGCGATGTTTGCAGCACCAGTTGTCCTACTGGTCCAATACGAAACTCCCCAATCACACGCCAAGGAAATCCACCCCAGTCTAGATTGGGTGATTTGGCGGCAACACCGAAAGAGTAGTTGCGGTAGCGTGCTTCACCATTTTCAATGGTGTGTTGAGAGTTCTCTAATTGCACGACAGCGCCGAGTTGAAATTTACCGCCTAGGTTGGCCATGTAGCGGCCCCCAATCTGATAGCCTGTTCCCGTACGAGCACTGGTGTCGTTAACAATATCACTCGTCCAAACAGAATTGGTTAAACCAACACTTAACATGACCTCAGGGAACCATCGGAGTTCTTTATCGTATGGTGAAATATTCTTACGTTCCTTGACCTCATGAAAAGATCGAGGTTCTTCGTACATGACCAACTCATGATTGATGGGAAATACCATTCGAGAAGCCACTCGATGAGTGATCTTTTTCTCTTTGTTAACGATGTAGCAATTGTCCTGAGCATCGGTCAGTTCATGAACCTCAACAATAATATTGCGCTCAAGAACTTTAATTTCCTTGGTTTTGAGATCGGTGAGTTGAGAGAGGCGCGGAATGGATTTTTGTATCAAAGGGCTCTTCGCGATCATCGCCATAGTAGCGCCCTGAACGGGAAGCGGACGACGCGCTTCCTTGTAGATCGGTGCTTCACCAAATTGAGGTGGAGGAAGAAATTTGTCTTCAACTTTTTGCAATAATTGTGAGTCAGGTTCTGTGGCAAAGCTCGCCGCAATTAAGCTTAAAAATAAAATCATGCACCCATCCTTTTCAGCATCTGGGCTGACTTCATGAGTGCTTTGGCATTGCCAGGCCATTCGACTGAGAGTGGATTAAGTTCAGACATGGGAACCCATTGCCAGTCCTCATGTTCACTTGGGTCTAAGGTGGGTTTCCATTGTTCATCAAGCACGATGAGATAGGCGTGCTCTTCGACTTTTTTCTTCCAACGATCGATGAATGTTTCCACCAACGCGAGTGATTCGATATCAACGATGTTTTCTAATTGCAGGGCGGACTCTTCTTGCGCTTCACGCAAGGCCGCTTCTTCGTAGGTTTCGCCGTCTTCCACGGAGCCGGTGACGTTTTGCCAAAAGCGTCCACGGTCTTTATTTGTTTTGAAAATAAGAAAGCCCCACTCCCCTGAGGGAGCACGCGCAGCAAGTACAACTTGAACTTTTCTATGTTTTCCTTCCATGGATTAATTAAATGATGCCTGAACCACTGCGAAACTCCAAGCAAGATTAAAGGCTTTGCTTTGCGTTGTAAGAGTCTTTTTTCACCTTCAAAATTGCGTCATGGAGGGGCTTTTGGTAGGCTGCCCCCCTCATGGAAAATATGAATCAAATTATTTTTAATATTGCTCAGTCTTTACCGGGCTTTTTATTGGCGATTGTTGCTCACGAATGGGCGCATGCTCGTATGGCGTTGAAGTTTGGCGATCGTACTGCTCAGATGGCCGGACGACTTACTCTCAATCCTGCTGCTCACTATGACCCGATGGGCACCGTTTTGTTCCCGCTGATTTCAGCGGTAACAGGATTTGCCGTGATTGGTTGGGCGAAGCCTGTGCCCATCGACATTCGCAATTTCAAAGAAATTAAGCGTGGCATCTTTTGGGTGAGTTTCGCCGGTCCGCTCGCCAATATTGTCATTGGAACATTATCCGCTCTGTTAGTGGCTTTGATTGCAACTCAAGTCACTCCTAATTTTGATTATTACGCCGTGATGATTGGGATGTTGAAATATTCGGTCTTTATCAATTTCATTTTGGCCGGTTTCAATTTAATTCCTCTGCCACCGTTGGATGGCTCGAAGATGTTGGCGACTTTTTTGAAAGGCCAAACGCTCTATCGATATGAATCCTTGGCAGCTTATACGCCGATGATTTTTTTAGGCGCATTAGCTCTCTCGCTTGTAGGGATTCCTACCATTGGATATTTGCTAGCGCCTGCTCAGTGGCTCGGGCAGTGGTTAATTTTTGTATTTTACAGTTTATTTTCTGCACTCTAAGAAATTCGTTTAGAGCAGGCTGATATGCGCTTTGCGCAAGATGGGTAAGCCATGAAGATTGCGAAGCGTAAAAAGAAATAGCTGAAAGATTTAATCAGATTTCATAGTCTGAGTGAAATGACATACTGAATGACGGTGCTAGGACGGCCCATCAATTTACACACACCCTTTTTAAGCCTTTATTGGTTTAAGAAGTTTATTTGAGGGACTTTCATGTCTGAGACCGAGATTTTGGTCCGTCTGGATCAGTTCGATGGACCGCTGGCGTTGCTGTTGCATCTTATCCAGCGCGAAGAAGTCACCATCCGCGAGCTCGATGTCACCGTCATTACATCTCAGTATCTCGATTACTTGCAGAAGATGCAGGATCTCAATTTTGATGTCGCTGGTGAGTACTTATTCATGGCCGCCACTTTGTTGTGGCTGAAGAGTCAAACCGCCGTTGAAGAGTCAGAACAAAACACTTTGAAATTTACTGCCGGTGAAGAAGGCATTCAGATCACCACGCGTGGTGAGTTGATTCGTCGCTTAGAAGAACTTGAGCGCTACCAGCGTTTGGGTCAAAAGCTTTGGGCACTTCCTAAAAAAGGCCATGAGATTTTCATCAAGCCTAAAGTGGATCGTAAGGCCGTCGAGAACAGCATTCTCACTCCGATTGATTTGCAAGTTTTGACCGCTACCATGATGGATCTGATTCGTCGTGAACGTCGTAAGTACACGGTGGTTAAGCGTGACCGTTTATCCATCAAAGAAAAATTGATTCATTTGAAAGAGACACTCAAAATTGGTGAGACGACTGAGTTCGATCGTTTGCTCGATCATCAAGATGGCAGTGTGATTGATAAAGTTATTACTTTCATTTCTCTTTTGGAGTTGGCGCGCTTGAAGAAGCTCTCGATTTTCCAAAACGAAAATATGGGAACAATTTATGTAGAAGTCAGCGAAGATCTTTCTTCGTTCGATGTAAATACCGCCGATGGGTTTGAGCCTGAAGAAGAGCAAGCGAAGCCTGCTCCTATTCCTGCTCCTGAAGTAACTGGTGACGCCGTAACATTGCAGTAGAAATCCGTAAGGAGTAAGACGTGACTGAGATTAACTATTCGTGGGATCTAACAACTGAAGCAGAACTCGATCTGGCGCTTGAAGCGGCAGCCGCGATTAATGTGGATATGGTTGATGAGTCTAAAGCTGAAGAAGGCTTCGCGCTTGAGCTCAATCACTACGATCAGAAAGAACAAGAAGACAAACTCTGGCAAGCACGCACCGGTTTGAATTTCGACACTCTCTGCGGTTCAGTTGAAACACTTATTTTCATGTCTGATCGTCCGATCTCGTTGCAAAAAATCAAAGCTCAGATTGATGAAGAACTCCCATTGCGCGTGCTTCACGAAGCGCTCTCAAAATTACAACTTGGTTATGAAGAAAAACATCACGGCATCCGTCTAGTGGAAATCGCTGATGGTTATCAGTTCCGTACGAAAGCGACTTACGCCAAGTTTGTACAGAATCTCTTTAAAGTGCAGAGCTTGGTACTTACTCCGACTGCTCTCGAAGTCTTGGCGATCATTGCTTACAAGCAACCAGTCTCAAAAACTGAAATCGAAAAAATTCGCGGCGTCGATAGCTCACATATCGTACGTGCTCTTATGGACAAGCGTTTGGTGAAAATCACTGGCCGCTCAGAAGAGTTGGGTCGTCCCTCTGTTTTCGGCACGACAGAAGAATTTCTGGAAGTCTTTAACCTCGCTAATATCGAGCAATTGCCACCGGAGAATGAGCTCGCTGAATTGGCGACTCGTCCAGAAGTAGCAGCGATTGCTGATATTAAAAGCGTGGTCTTTGGCGGAGATAAGAAGAAGTTCGATTTCGATGAG
>JBIKNE010000208.1:0-4834 GCA_044358855.1 Bacteriovoracaceae bacterium
TGATCAAGGATTTTCAGCTGAAGAACAAATTAGCTGGCGCAAAACCATGGCCGAGGCCATGCCTGCACGAGATAACTCGAGCAAGGTCGGTGCCGTTGATTCAGAACAAGAAGGAAATGGGGATCATGCGCAATCAGCCTAATCTTCCATTTATTTTGAGCTGTGCTTTACTAAGCACGTCGGCGGTAGCTGCTGAGAAGATTTCTCTTACTGGCGGATATTTTAGCATCAGTGCGACTGCCGGTGAGCAATCGAGTTCAATTAGCAATCCTTCAGCGTTTCATGTGGGCTATCAGAAAACTTTCACCGACTCTCTCGAGTTTAAAATAGGCTATAGCGTTTTAATGGCCGATTTTAGTGGCTCTGATTTGGGCTATGGTGTCGATGTCGGTCTAAATTATTATCCTTTAAGCGCTGCTGCTGACGAAAAATACCGTGATGAAAATCTTACGGTAAAAACCTATGAAATGTGGCGTCCATTCGTTGGCTTCGCCTTCAACCAGCGTAGCTTCCAATCAGTGCGCAACTCTTATGCAGGCATGGGAATCAACGCTGGTGCTGAAAAATATCATAATGAAAAGATGAATTGGGTTGGTGAATTTAAGTATACCTCAATGGGTGGCTCTAATGAATCAGAAGCCACAGAGATGCAGCTTATGCTTGGAGTAGTATTTAAGTTATGAGGTTTATTATGAATGCGATAGTTTTGATAACGTTACTTTTATTTGCTGGATGCAATGGCAAGGGAGGAGCATTTAGTGACTTAGAAGATCAAGTAGATGAAAACAATCTTGAGGCGGCGATTGTGATTGAAGATTTTATACCTAAGTCTGACCCCTTGGTTATTACTGCATCTAGCAAGCCTACTTTTGCGATATCTGTTAATAGCGAAACTGGAATTGTTCGCTACCGTTTCCAAATTTCCCCTGAAAGCACTCCTTCATTAAAATCGCTGCTAAGGGATTCAACATCTCCTTTTGTTGAGCTAAATGGTGCTGATTATTCCCCGGGAGTTTATGATCTGAGCGTGACGGCCCAGAACACTGTTTCCTCGGCTCAAAAGACCTTTAAAGTTCGTCGAAATACCATTCCAACAATAATCAGTTCAGACCCATCGCAAAACGGTAACCTTCTCAATTGTGATGAAGGGACACTCGTCCTTAATGCCCTAAGTTCAGATCTCGATCTTGATAGTTATACTCAGACCTGGTTGCTAGATGGAAACATCGCGCAGAATGGTTCTAATGGAGTGGTGTTTTCGAACAGTCCTGGCTCATCCCAGTTGAGTTTTACTCCTCCATGTGAGATTGCAGGTTTTCATACCATCACACTTCGCTTAAATGATGGATACGAAACCTATGATCACGTCTGGAATGTGAGTGTCGCCAATCCTTCTGTGGAGACGATTTTAGCCTACAATCCCACGAGCAATAATATCGTTTATTTTTCTACCGATACAACGAAGTCTTTTAGTGCCTCTGGTTCAGGTGTCGGTGCCTTAACTTTTCTCTGGAAGCTTGATGGAGTCACGGTCTCTACCCAAACAGCCGTTACCTTTAGCACATATAATCTTTTGGCGGAATCTATGGGTATTGGGACCCACATTCTCAGGGTTGAGCTGACAGATTCCTCTGACACAAACAATCCACCGGGAGGAGCTTTTAGGGAATGGAGCATCTATAAAAACCAGAAGCCAAGGATCATCTCTCCTAGTCCCTCGGCTGCTCTCGCCATTAACTTAAACACACCTTTAACTATTTCTGCCCTGGTGGAAGATGCGCTTGATACTTTTCAGGTTACTATGACCAAAGGAGCTTTTACTTGTACTCCAAATGGATCTGGGATTTCTAGTACTTGTGGGCTTTCGGAAATGAGTCTTCCTAGCTCCTCCGGATCATTTTCCGCTACCTTTAATTCTGGTGCTTTGTTTTTGGGTGAAAATCAGTTCCAGTTAAAAGTGGTGGACTCTTATGGAGAACAAGAAACTCGTGATTTCACTATTACTTCTAACTATTTCAGTAACACCTGTAATCAACTAGCTCCTGGTCAGATATGTACACTTGCCGGACTCCAGGGCCTGGGTTCCGGTACAAGCATTGCTACGAGTGCCAATAAAGTGCGCATCAACCCTCATCGCCTCATAAAAGATGAGAGGGGGAATTGGTTCTTTTCTGACTCTGTTTCTAATACCGTTTGGTACTACAATCGCAGCTTAACTCCCGTGAGTTTATTAAATGTCACTGTGCCTGCTCAAAGTATCTACGTCGTAGCAGGAACCGGCGCGGCTGGAGC
This sequence comes from Bacteriovoracaceae bacterium, assembly GCA_044358855.1. GTDB lineage: Bacteria > Bdellovibrionota > Bacteriovoracia > Bacteriovoracales > Bacteriovoracaceae > UBA6144. The sequence goes on from JBIKNE010000208.1 coordinate 2,293, forward strand.
AGGAATTAATGGAGTCGATGCCCGCAAAATGGCATTGAGTTTAGCCAACATTGGTGGAGGGTTGGCGTGGGACCCCACAAGACAAGAACTTTTTATAGCAGATTATAATAACAACCGAGTCATTCGGGTGGATTCCTTAGGCAAGGGTAGGGTGGTGTGTGGATTAAGCAACCTGACGGCTCAAGGGTCCATCGCCCGCAATACTAGATGCAGTGCTCCCTCTGATCTGGCTTTTGATGTTACCAATCGTCGTCTCTATGTGGCTCAACTGAGCGATCACATGATAAAAGTGATTGACGCTTCTAATGCTGATTTTAGCTTGTGGACTGCTTGGACTTTAGCTGGATCCTATGGGGATTGCAATAATCTTAACGGATCTACGAGTCTTTCATCTTTCTATTCCGCCCAGGCGGGGTCATCGCGAGTGTGTCAGCCGATAGGCCTCTATTTAGATGAAGCAGATCAGATACTCTATTGGAGTAGTTGGCAAATTTGTAGAGTAGGCGCCATTGGTCTTCCTGGCTCCACTACGCGCACGGTAGCGGGACAGGCGATAAATGCTGGTCAGCTAAGTTTTCTGGCGGGATCTAACTGTGCTTCTCCCGGTGTGAATACGAATACTGCGTTGAGTGCAAACCTCTTTAATCGTCCCATCGACTTACATGTGGATCGGCAGGGAGATGTGGTGAGAGGAATCTATGTCACTAACCATGATACCCACCGCGTGATGTACATCAATAATCTTGGTGTTGCGGTCACCATAGGGGGACAAACGGTGAACTCCTTAAACGCCAATAACGTTTTTGGTAATGGCACACCTACCTCACCTACAAATCCCCCGTCGGGAAGAAACTCAGTCACTTGGAGACCTTACGGAGTACTGCTGGATGAGGGAGTGTTATACGTTGGTGCCGCGGATGGAAGTATCATCCGGGCACTTGATGTCTCCGTGAGTAATGGTGCCGTAACGAATATACTAGGGGGAACATCCCGAGCAGGCTATTCTGGGAACGCAGCACTTGATTCCTCGCTTGTGACTTTTAATTCTCCCTTAGATCTCTTTTATAAAGAATCAGGCGGAACAGCGTCAGATCCCATCCCCTCTCATCTGCTCTTTGTGTCGGACTTTAACAATTTTATGATTCGATCAATTAATCTGACCACTGGAAGAGTGGAGGACTTTATTGGAACTGGCGGATCGGGAGCTGGTAACGGCGTGAACACGGTAACCACATCCACCCAATTGCGCGGTCCCCGTTCAATGGCGATGAATGATGGTTTCTTCATGTATTCTGATACAAATGAAAACTGTTACGTGCGTGCCTACAACCCCTTCCCAACAGATGAAACGCTTTTTTCTACGCTTATCAATCAGAATAGAACGAATTTCGTACTCGGTAATTACAATGTGTGTGGAACATTTGGCTCAGTTTCATCGCTTCCGTCAACCGACCCAGCGGCGCGCTTAAATAACCCTTGGGGTATTGGAGTCGATGGGCAAGATGGAACGACTTTTGTGGCCTCTCATTCTGCTCATTGCATTATTCAAATTACCAGTGGCGGGACGATGACTCCCTACATTGGCACCTGTGGAACTATGGCTCCAAGCTCTGTCGCCAGTGGCTCGATCAATTCCTCTCCGGCCAACGCTCAGGACTCTTTGCTGCGCTTTCCTGCCACCATTGTGATGGATCCTTTATCTGGTCTTGAAGGGAACTTCTTCTTTATCGATTTTTCAGACGTCGCCACGGCCAATATCAAGTATGTCAATCGAGTGGGATCAGAATCAGTTAACTTTTTTGGAGGGGCATCTATGGTCGCTCCTAACACTTTAGAAACGGTGATGGCCCTAGTCGGCTCCCCTGGGTGGATCACCGGGCTGGCTGCTTTTGAAAACTGGATTTGCTTTTCTTCAGGGATTGGAGCTTCTGGGTTAAATAACATTACCTGTCGAGATCGATCGACAGGAACTACGCAGGTTCTTGGAGTGCCAGGTATTGGAGGAATCCAGCTTGAGCTTGAGCATGAGGGGGCATCGGCGACCTCTGGGGCATCGTCGGTCACATTTTCGACACCCTCTGGGCTTGCGTTTGATCGAGACGGAAATCTTTATGTGGTCGAGCGTGGTGCTCATGTTATTAGGAAAATCGCTCGTTGGTTTTAGTAACTGACCGACATAATTGTTGCTGAGTGTCCTTCATGGCGAGACATTTTTACCCAAGACCTGGTATTTTTTTTCTTAACTAATATCCGTGAGCTTAAACAATTCATATATTTAGTTCTGCCTCAAGCTGTCATGATTCTTGCAGCTCCCCGCAGTATGGAATCGCATCAAACGATAGCTCATATTTGCAGCAAAGCTTTTAGCATCCGCTCAGGGCGTTTTTATCGCCATAGCGAAGCGCGCTGGATTCAACGCTACAAGTGCAAAGAGTGCGGACGAAACTTCTCTAATGCCACAGGAACACTCGAGTTCAGGCAAAAAAAGAGGCGAGTCAATCTTCCGCTATTTCGCCTGCTTTGCGCTGGTGTATCCATGCGA
>JBIKNE010000209.1:0-4825 GCA_044358855.1 Bacteriovoracaceae bacterium
GAATTCCTTGTCCACTCACACGCCAAGTTGAATCACTTTGTGCAATGAGAGTGTCTCCCACCTTAACAATCGGCATGAAGCTTATGAGATCGGCGTAATGAGGAAGTTGGAAGAAGCTTGAACTTCCATGGTCAGACGGACGCGGAGGATTCGACTGACGTCCTTGTACATAAGTTTTAGAACAACGCGCGAGTGCTGAACTTAGTTTTGTACAAGTAGCATCTACTTTGTATTTTATGATGAGTGTGTCGTCCAAAGCATTGCTTGGAAGGATCTTTGAAACAGTCACATTTTGTGCTTGATCGATACGTCCATTTCCGCCAGTCGTGAGGCTATGGCTGTTGGCAACGACAGGAGTATTTGAGCCGGTCAAATCTTCTTGGTATAGGATCTGCTCACCATAGCGGAAAGCATAAATGCTATTGGGGTTGAGTAGTGGGTTAGCCCAAGAGAAGTTGTTATCATCCATCGCCGCGGTGAAAACTTGATCCGCCGGTATGCCTGATTTAATTTTTAAAGAAGCATTTGGGAACTTTTTGGCACAATAGCCGATTTCATCAAACTGCGGATTAAGGCAATCATAGAGATCACGCATTTCATTAAAGCGTTTGAGTGATGCGAATTGAGGGTCAGTGGCGTCATCATCACCCGGAACAGTCGGAATAGTGGTCGGACAAACATAAAAGAACTGCGGATAAATTTTAAAACGCGTGGGATTGTTTTGTACATCATCCCAGGCCTCAGCAAAACTTGCTGATGTGGTGTCGACGCCAGTTTTTATCGCGCCATCTTTTACACACTGGCTTTCAAGGCAGCAATTGAAACCGATTTGTGCACATACGGAGTTGGAGGTACATCCCTGGCCATTACCATTTTGTGGAGTAGAAATCTGTACTTTTAGTTTGAGTGCAGAAATGTTGAGATCTGGAATGACACTGCCCGAATCAAAGTGAGCACGCATCCCTTCACTAAGAGGAGAATTCGAACAATCAGAGCATATGCTCGATAGATTGTAGTGGAGAGTCGCAGTGGTTCCAAAAATTTGATTTTTAGTATTAACAATTCCTGTTGTTAAACAGTCCGTTTGGTTACGTTGCTCATCTCCTGGAAAAACGATCCAGCTATAAGCAACAGTTGAAACTAAACCATTCGGAGTGCTTTGTGTGTTGAGAATGGTGCGACGGCGTAAGGCCGACATAACAAGAATGCGGGAAGGATTGGTATTTTTAAATTCGGCGAGCAAACAAACTTTTGCAGATATCGGCAAAGCCTTAATGCGAGTTTGGACATTTTCACCCCAAACCAAAAATGAATCGGCCGACTCGACAGCGATTGATTGCACATCATAAACGCGTGTGCTGCCCATTTCGATGAAGTTGCGTGTTTCGCCATTAAAGCTAGCCAGCACCTCGGTGGATGTTCCGCCGCCAGTTGTACCCGTGGTTGTTGCTCCACTCGCAGACAGATCACTGCGAGGCGCGGGAGATTCCGGCATACAAGCACTCAAGCTTACCAAGATGGTAAGTAGTGTGAGTTGTCGAAAGATAGAAATGGTTCCTTTCATGGCACCTATGGTTCTCCCCATCTATTTATCGGTACTTTTAAGAGTAAAATTTTAATCCTTCTCAGTTGTTAGCAAGATTTTCCCCTAATACATAAAGATGTCCTAGGACACCGACTTAATGTATTGATTTTACATACAAAACTAAAAACGAAGAGAATGCGATGTCCAACAATAGTTGTCGGATGCCCTCGTTAAAATCAAAGATTGTCCGATAAGTTTGGTTGAGTGAAGGTTTTGCAGTATGATTCTCGGGTCGAGAGGAGGCGTTATGAGATTAGTTTTAGTACTTTGTTTTTTACTGATGAGCTCTTTTTCTTGGGGCCAATCAGTGGGTGCGCAAGATGCTCAGATGATGCTTGAACAAATGAAAGCTTCAGGACAAATCAGTGCTCAACAGGCCGAGCTTGCTCAAAAATACATGAAAGACATGGACCAAAAGCAATGGGATGAGCTCAATAAAAAAGCCAAAGATTGCATTCAACGTAATCCTGCCGCCGTTGAAAAACTTAAAAGCGAAGGCATGGGGGCACTTAGTCCCGACCTCTGTAATTAGTCCTGCAAGTTATCCAATAATTCAAAGAATGCCATCTGCGAGAATCTCAATTTGAGGATCTCGCGGTCGCCTTTGAATTGAAATTTCTTTGCATAAGTTTTATTCGCAGTAGAAAAACCAATCCACACCAATCCGACCGGTTTCTCTTCGGTACCCCCAGTGGGGCCGGCGATTCCTGTGAGAGAAACACCGATAGATGTTTTTAAGTTGAGTCTCACTCCTTGAGCCATTTCCATCGCCACTTGCTCACTAACTGCACCATTCTTTTGAATGGTTTCAGCTTTTACCTGTAGAACTTTTTCTTTAACTGAGTTGTCGTAGCTTACGACTGAACCCCAAAAAACCTGAGAGATGCCGGAGATTTGAGTCAAGCGATGTGAGCAAAGTCCTCCTGTGCATGACTCGGCAAAGCTGATGGTTAGCTTTTTGGCCAAGGCTTTTTGCATGATGACTTCTTCGAGAGATAAAAAACCTTCATGCCATAGATGTTTTTGCAAGGCAGACTGCTTAATAATCTCGTTAACTTTTTGAGCTTTGGCAGCAAGTTCATCATCTGTGGGGGCCTTGATGGTGACTCCGATATCCACTCCTAAAACATGAGGCAATGAACTCACATTGCCATACTGAGCGAGCTCATCCCAAAGATCAGGACAGAGTTCAAAAAATATTTTTTCTTCAGGCACGCCACGTGTTCTAAAATTGAGCAGCTGCAATTTTTCATTTTGGACTAAGCTTTTCCCAATTAAAGCAGGGAAGTGCTCACTCATCATATCGCGGAATTCTTTAGGCACTCCCGGCAGAGCGAAAACACATTTACTTTTTTCCTCAAAAAATAAACCAGGAGCAAAACCACTGGGATTATTCAGAGTGGTAAAACCTTCGGGAGCAAAATTGTAGGCATGATCAGGAGCAAGTTCGCGTCCCATGCGCGCATAATTTTTTTTGGCAATCTCTTGAAATTGAGAATTACTTTTCATCGTTCGTTGAAAAAAATCACCTAAGGATGCTTTGGTAATATCATCAGCAGTCGGGCCTAGGCCCCCCGAACAAATGACTGCGTCGCAAGTTTCAAAAATCTGCAACAGCGCTTTTTTCAAAGCGGCGGGTTCATCATGGGTAATTAAAACACTGGTAAGAGTGGTGTTCCAAGCACGTAAATATTGGGCCAACCAAGGAGTATTTGCATCCGCAATTTTACCCTGTAATAGTTCGCTACCAATCACCAGCATACCAAGCTTCATAAACCCTCACATTCTTATCCGCCAGTATAGACGGAATCAAGGAAGAGGGCCATAAAGGGGGCATGCCACGCTCCTTAAGTTTTACCCTATCGCTAAATCAGGATGTCGATCTTCACATCAAGAAGATCTGCCCCGAAGCACGTGATTACCGCGTGATTTCTAAAAGTCTGGATGCTCGCGGAGCACCTCGTGGACGTGTACCACAGTTTCATTACACGGTTGAAGCTCTCGTTGGTGCAGAAGATAAGTACGGTGAGAAAAAAACCTTTCCTCAGTTCGGCGCGCTTAAAACTAAACCCATCATAATCGGTGCTGGTCCCGCCGGCCTTTTTTGTGCCGTTATGCTCGCTGAGCATGGCATACCAAGTATTGTTATCGAGCGAGGAGAGCCCGCTGATCGTAGAATGCTTAAGATCGCCAAGTTTTGGCGCAAAGGCGAGCTCGATCCCGACACCAACGTTTGTTACGGAGAAGGCGGTGCAGGTCTTTATAGCGATGGAAAACTCATCACGCGTGTGAAGTCGCAGCACATTCCCTATGTCATGCAAAAACTCGTCGAGTTTGGTGCTCCTGAGGAAGTTTCGTATATTTCTAACCCTCATTTAGGGTCAAACAAGATTAGAACCATCATCACTCAGGTGGCCGGCTGGCTACAGGCGAGAGGGTGTGAGCTGATTCACAATACTCGCGTAACGAAACTTCTTTATGAAGGCCAGAAAGTCATCGGCGCAGAACTCTCAGACGGGAGAAAACTCATCAGCGATCACGTGGTATTGGCCACGGGTCACTCGGCCCAGGAGATATATACCCATCTCATGGAGCAAGGTGTGGCGATGAAGCAAAAAGATTTTGCCGTCGGTGTGCGCATTGAACACTCTCGTCGCCACATCGATCGAATTCAGCACGGCAAGTGGTGCGAATCACCTGAACTAGGTGCTGCACGCTATCGTTTGAGTTGGCATGATCATACCGCTGATGTGGGCATTTATAGTTTCTGTATGTGTCCAGGAGGCTATGTGCTCTCTTCGGGCACTGAGAAAGATGGTCTCGTAGTAAATGGCATGTCGAATTTTGCGCGCAATTCTCCCTGGTCAAACGCTGCGCTGGTGGTTTCAGTGAAAAGTGCGGAGTTGCCTGAAAAAGATCTCTTAGCAGGGATGCGCTTCCAGCACCAAATTGAGCAACGAGCTTTCAAAACTTCTCAGGCTCACGCCGCGGGCCGAGAAATTCCCGCGATGACGGTGCGTGAACTGTTGCAGGGAAGACTTGATAACAAGAAACTGCCTAATACCTCGTGCCCTTCTCATATTTTTAAAGCAGATTTGAAAGACATCTTTCCCAAAAATATTCTCGAGCATTTAAAGCAAGGTCTCGCCAATTTTGAGAAGGCCTTGCCGGGTTTCACCCAGGAAGACGCGCTTTTGATGGCACCCGAGACACGCACGTCCTCACCGCTCACGATCTTGC
>JBIKNE010000210.1:0-4819 GCA_044358855.1 Bacteriovoracaceae bacterium
GCCCCAGTGGTCGAAGCAGCTGCGGTTGACGCTTCTGAGGCCGATGAAGACGGTAAGCCACGTGGTCTAACTGTTAAGCGCAAAACCAAACAGCAAAAAGAAGACGAAAAGAAAGCAGAAGCTGAAGCCAAAGAGGCAGCAGCTCATGCCGCCGCGATTGCAGCAGCAGAAGCAGAAATTCGTCGTGAAGAGGCAGCTACTGGAGTAGTTAAGCCGAATCAGAAAAAAGAGTATCTCGAAGAGAAGATGCACTCTTTCACACCAATTTTTGTTCCAGAGAAAAAAGAAGCAGGCTCAACAGCTGCTACTCGTCAGCAAAGCTTGGCACCAGCTGCCATAGGCACTGATGAGGAAGAGGACGAGAAGTCGAAGAAACGCATGGGCGATCTTGCCGCGATGGTTTCTAAGAAAGGTGCTGCAAAGACCAAAGACCTTACCATGATGCGTGCCGATGAAGAGTTGAAGTTCGCTTCAGCTTTGGTTGGCCGAACTATCTATACTCCAGCCAAACGGAAAAAAGTGTTTTCAGGTCCAACGCAAAATACCCTTATCACTCAAGTGAAAGATTCTAAGCGCTTTATTACGATGCACGGAGTTTGTACGGCTGAAGATTTGGCACAAAAACTTTCGATTCGTTTCGAGGCGTTGGCAAATAAGGTCCTTGAGATCAATTTGCTTTTGAAGCCGGATGACTATATTGGTGTGAAATTAGCTGAAGAAATCGCGGCTCTTTGGCACTACCGTGTCGAAGACGTTGCCTTCAATGAAGACAAAGTCATTGGTAAGGTCGCGGTTGAGGACAAATCTCACCTCCCACTTCGCAGTCCAGTGATTACTATCATGGGTCACGTTGACCACGGTAAAACTTCACTCTTGGATTATATCCGTAAAGCTAAAGTCGCTTCTGGTGAAGCGGGCGGTATCACTCAGCACATTGGTGCTTATCAAGTGAAAGTCAAAGACGGTCTTTTGACCTTCCTCGATACACCTGGCCACGCGGCTTTCGCAAATATGCGTCAGCGTGGTGCAGATGTAACTGACATTGTTGTGCTTGTGGTAGCTGCTGATGACGGTGTTATGCCTCAGACAGTGGAATCAATTAAGTTCTGCCAAAATGCTAAGAAACCAATGATCGTTGCGATTAACAAAATGGATAAGCCAGGGGCGAATCCAGACAAAGTTAAGCAAGGATTAATGGAATTCGGTCTTACTCCTGAAGAGTGGGGTGGCGAAACGATCTATGTGCCGGTTTCAGCTCTTAAAGGTGATGGCATCGACACACTTCTCGAAAACATCCAACTTCAAGCAGAAGTGATGGAGCTGAGAGAAGACAGCAAAGGCCCAGCCGAAGGTATCGTGATCGAATCAAAAATTGAAACAGGTCGCGGCCCGGTTGCTACTGTCTTGATCCAAAAAGGTACACTCAATAAGGGTGATTCAATTGTGGTTGGTGAAACCTCTGGTCGCGCCCGCTCTCTAATGGATTTCCAAGGAAAAATGCTGGATGTAGCAGGCCCATCAACACCGATCCAGATTTTGGGTCTCGATGAAGTGCCAATACCAGGTGATATCGTTAACGTTGTGAAAAACGAACGTGAAGCGAAGAAAGTCTCTGAAAACCGTATCAATGAGCGCAAGCTTTTGGCGGGTACGAAAGAAGTTAAGAAAGCTTCCTTGGAAGATTTCTTTGCTGAAGCTGCAAACAACTCTGAAGCCGAGAAGAAAGTACTTAATCTTATCGTGCGCACCGATGTTCAAGGTAGCTTTGAAGCCATCAAGAACGCCGTTGAGCGCCTAGGTAATACCGAAGTCTCAGTTCAAGTCATTGGCGGTGGTGTCGGTGCAATTACAGATAACGATGTATTGATGGCATCGTCGATTAAGGGCTACATCGTAGGCTTTAATATGCGTCCGGTAACAACTGCTCGTCGTATTGCGGAAGAGAAAGGTGTTGATATCAAGACCTACTCAATCATTTACGAAGTGATTAACGATATTACTTTGGCGCTTGAAGGGATGCTCACACCAGAGAAGATCGAAGTTTACATCGGCCGTGCTCAAGTACGTGATACCTTCAACATTCCTAAAATCGGCGTAGTCGCTGGTGCAGGTGTGATTGACGGTAAGATCGAACGTGGTTGCAGCATTCGTTTGTTGCGTGACGGGAAGATCGTTTACGACGGCAAGCTTTCAACACTGAAGCGCTTCAAAGACGAAGTGAAAGAAGTGAAGAACGGTTTCGAATGTGGTTTGGGACTTGAGAACTTCAATGACGTGCGCGTGGATGATGTGGTGGAAGCTTACATCATGGAAACTCGACGCCGTACTCTTGAAGCTACGCAAGCGACACTTTAAGGAAATTTATGGCAGGCCGTGGTAATCCCCATTCAAAGTTGAAGTACGAGGAGTTGGTCAAGAACGCGATCAACTCTTCGCTTCGCCGTGATATAGCGGATCCACGTCTGACTTTTGTGACGATTACGAAAGTTGAGCTTTCAGAAGACTATGCCAACGCCAAAGTCTGGTGGGACACATTTGATTCAGGCAAACGTGGCGAAATCTCAGAAGCTATCACTGCTGTAAAAGGGCGTCTGCGTACTGTTCTCGCTTCACGTCTCGATGTTCGTCATGTCCCAGAATTACATTTTGTGTATGACTCGCAGTACGAAGACGAGCAACGCATCGATAAAATTCTGAAAGGCGCCCGTGATGGCGGCGACTCAGAATAATTCCTATCCTCCTCTCATTTTTAATATTTTCAAACCTGCTCGCATGGGCTCGCTCGATGTCGTAAGGCATTTCAAGCGTGAGCTTCCTGGTGACTATGGGAAGATCGGTCATTTCGGTACCCTCGATCCTTTTGCCTGCGGCATGCTCTTAATCGGAGTCTCGGGAGCGGCCCGTTTAAACGAATTTATTCATGCCGAACTTCCCAAAACTTATTTGGCGATTGGAAAGTTAGGCATTGAAACTGATACGGGAGATTGGGAAGGGACGATCAAGCAGCGCGATGATTCCAGTTATAGTCGTGATGTGATCGGCAGCTTTTCAAAAGAATTTATTCAAGAACGTATCGACCGCTTTCATGGCGACTACTGGCAAACTCCGCCGATTTATTCTGCGACTAAATTTCAAGGCAAGGCTCTGCACGTTTGGGCACGCGAGGGTGTCGAAATCAAAAAAGAACCGGTGAAGCGACATATTCATCATCTTGAAGTTGTTCATTTTAAATTTCCATATCTCTCCATCAGAACAAGAGTCAGTTCTGGCACTTATGTGCGCACATTGTTTCAAGATATTGCGGGCGAGTTAGGAACTATCGGCAGTCTGATTGGTCTTAAGCGTGAATCGCTGGGGCATCTCGATACAGATCAGTCTCTTAAGAAAAATCTGTGGCCCAAAAAAAGTGATGATGTAAACGATGTATGGTCAAAAGGTATGAAACCAGAAGATGTTTTGTTATTTCCTCGCATCGAACTTCCAGTAGAGCGCGAAAAGGCTTTTATGAATGGCCTCTCGACGAGACTGATTGAACCGACTCAGGCGACTCATGCTTGGATGATGGGACCTGATCAGACGAATTGGGGATTAGTCGAGCAGCGCAAGGGTGAGTGGAAAACGTTGATTAATTTCCGTGGACGGCTAGCAACTCAGAATGGCCTTTAACCACTTCATCCCAACAGGCACGCGCAAAGGTGTTGGCATCAGGATAATCTTTAGGAAAGAGAGCGGGTCTGGTAAGGATTGCGATTTTTTTTCCAGGATTAATGAGACCCGATTTTTCTAAAACTCCTCTTGTTCCATAGATGCTTACTGGCACCACCGGAACGCTTCCCTCAAAAGCCAAATGCATCAGAGTCACTTTAAGTTCTGAGAAAGGTTTGGGTTCATCTAATAAGCGATTGCGTGTTCCTTCGGGATAGTATTGAAGGGCAAATTTCTCATTTACCAAACGATGCTTGGCCTGCACGAAAACTTTCTTTCTAGAGTCTCTTTTTCGTCGACTCACCACTAAGGCACCGGCCGCCCATCCCATCAGACCTAAAAGAGGAAGGTAGAGCACTTCTTTTTTCATGATTGGTGGAATTTGAAATTGAGTCAGCGCCAGGGGGATATCCATGAAGCTTTGATGATTGGCGATGTAGAGCCCAGTTGGGGGGTAGGCGCGTAATTCAGTCTGGCGACGGTCCTCGCAATAGACCTTGGCCCAGCAGCCAAAATGGACAGTGTATAAACCAAAAAGCTTCCAGGCCGGCCCTACTATTCGCAAGCGATTGGTGATACCGAAGGGTATGGCCAGTAAAGTCACCGGGGTAACCAAAACAATAAATACAATTGGGATAGTAATAACTGCCCAAACTTGGTTCAAAATCTGTAAAAAACGCTTCAACATGACGCCATATCCTACTTAGATTCGCGTTAATCGGCCAACAAAAGTCCGAGCAAAGCTTTCAATTTTCCGCAGACTTAGGCTATAATTAAGCTGTTCATCATCAGGAGTGAAATGTGACATCAAGCCTTATCGCGATGGGTGTGGCGATCTTCGCCGTTGTTAACTTGGTCTTGGGCCTTGCGGCGTTAAGTCTCTTGCTTGGCACCTTCGAAACTCTTTTTGGAAAACCTAAGCTCACAATTCTTCGCCCATCACGTGGTGGGAATATTTTTGCTTTCGGATTTAAGTGGAATAGCGCCAAAGAGCCAGCAGCGATTGATACTATTCGTATTCGTTTGTTCAATCCGTTCGGCAGTCCTACGCAAGCCGAAGTGATGCAAAAAATCGAAGACAAAAAAACCAGCTTTGCTATTGAAGCTGATATGG
>JBIKNE010000211.1:0-4801 GCA_044358855.1 Bacteriovoracaceae bacterium
CTGTTGCATCACGCTTTTTTGCAGGACTTGGATTCAACGTGGATTACCCTTTCTTCAAGGGAAGAGGCGAGTTCCGCTTATTGCTTGGTCGACAAGGGCGAAAAAAACGTACCATCAAGCAGCTAGTTAATTTCATTCACAATAGCTACAAAGTAAATTTAAGTCCCTTCATCAGTCAAACCGGAATTGTTACTTCCGCGATGATTGAGCAAGAGCCACTTTTGGCAGGAAAGCTAGGTGAGACTTATCTTGAATTTATCGGCACAGCTCTAGAGCCTCGTCCTATTCAGGAAACACGCTTGGGACCAATTATGATGGATTCACTTAATAATTATCAACGACGAGAATTGCAGGGTGCAGTACTGGCCCATATGTGGTTGGGAAATTGGGATACAAAAGCCGCCAACACACTTCTTACGATTGTTAATCAGCAAGGCAATACTCATTTAAAGGGTTCTTTTAGCGATCTGGGTGTATCGCTTGGTGTTTCGATTAGTAAGTTTCCTCGTGACCTTAAAGCAGGGTTAGTGAATGAGTTCGCTTGGGATTTACTCAAGGAGCAGGGAGACAAAGTTCATTTTCATGCAAGAATGAATCACCTTCCCTTGTCGTGGAGAACGGCAGACTGGAGCGATCTTCATTGGATGGCCCAACAGATTGCCCAAATAACTTTTGAAGATGCCCAAGAAATACTTCTTCATTCGGGGTGGCCGGCCAATATTCAAAAACTTTACTTATTTAAATTAGCTGAACGTCGTCATCAAATTCTTAAGACGTTTCAAGTAATTGATCTCTATCCATGGCCTAGAAATAGAGAGTATCAGGATCTTCCTCATATCAAGGAAGGTCTTTTGTCACTTGAACCAGATCTCACGAGCTATCCTCAAGGCCTTTTGCATAAGACAGGTCGGTTTAGGGGTTATGGATGGTGAGACTTATTATTCTGCTGGGATTGAGCCTATTAATATCAGCCAAAAATCGCATAGAAGAACAAAGAAAGTATTCACCTACTACTAGCACGGATTTTCCTAGAGAAAGATTCCTGGTAGGAAATTTTCGTTTTCATCCACATGATTTGTACTATGCGACAGATATTTATTTTGCCGATAAGAATGAAAGACTAAGCCTGGCAGGCCTGGGGCTTCGTTTAAGAAAAGTCCAGAAAGGAAAACTTGAGCCTCAGTACGTTCTACAGCTTAAGACCGAAATGGAATTACCAGGATCACCACGTATTGAAGAAGAGGATCGTGATCTAGTTCAGCAAAAAATTGAGGGGGTGAGCATCATCTCGATTATCGATAGGATTAGCGAAAATAAAAAGATAACAGAGCTTGATGCTAGATTACTGAATGCATGGATGGAGCGCAAAGCTGGTTCAAGTTTGGCCCCCTTTCAGGAACTCAGACGTCGTAAAATTTCGGCTAAGGAATTATTTCCGGTAGTTTTTGGTTTATCAAATCGGCAGCGTTATCACATTCTCGTTGATCGAAAAGAGAAAATTTCTGAGCTTATTATGCTCAATGATTCAGAAAAAAACCCTCTCCTCGTTCCTGCTATTTTTAGTTCGAATTCCCAATGGATTTGGCTCATGGAAGCTTCTTGGGATGAGTCTCGTTTTTATAATCAATCCGGTCTAGGTCAGCCGCTCCTTATCCAAGAACTCGAGATTGAGAATAAGTATCGCCCGCGTGAAATGGGTACTAAGCTTATGAACCAGCTAGAAGCTCAGTTAATTCCCAAATTCAATTTTTCCTTAGGTCGTGAATCAAAATTTATCCGTGCTCATAAGCATTTTAAGGAGCAAGTCCCATGAAGGAATTATCTCTCTATTTTATTCACATGAGGCCGAAAACTTTTTTACCAAGTTTTGTCTTCGTTATTTCAGGCTATGCTCTTAATCCTGATAAATCTCGCTGGATGATTGATCTTCCCCTTTTGTTTATCGTTTATAGTGTTTTGCTTTTTGGCGGGACATGTGCACTTAATACGCATGTCGATCGTGATGTCGGTCCCCTAAATTTCTTAGAAAATCCGCCACCACGGCCTAAATATCTAGGCCACTTTGGAATCTTATGCATGGTGCTTGCCTGCGTATGGATGTGGTTCTATGGGCCATATCCATTCTGGTGTTCGGTATCAGCTTTGGTTTTGTCTTATGCGTATTCAGGCAGAATCCCAGGTATCAAATGGCGCGGTAAGGAAGTAGGGGGAGTGGATCTCTTTATTGATGCTGCTGGATGTGGAATCGTAGCGATCTTATTAGGGGCTTCCATATCAGGAGTTGAGCCCTCAGTGAGAACATGGGCGATAGGCATCCTTTTTACGTTAACAGTTGCCGGAAGCTATGCTGCCACTCAAATCTTTCAACTCAAAGAAAGTGATAACTATCAAAGTGCCAGAAATTTTTCGAGTTTATTGGGTGCTGGGCGCGCATTGCGTATTGGCGCCATTATGTTGGTGTCGGGTTGGTTTGGAATTGCGTTTATGCTTTATCAAGAAACGCGCAGCTTAGTCATTGCATCTATCCCTTCGGCACTCTACACAATTTTCACGCTGCTTTTTTTCTGGGGTGTTTATCAGTGTATCCGTTGGTCTAAGGCACCTTTTGTTAATGCTACTCCTCAATTTAAATCTGTCATCTTCACCCTCTTAGGAGCGCGTCTTTTCTGGATTGCAGCTGAATGGTGCCGCTTACCGTGAGAACACTTGTTATCGCTTTGAGTTTATTTGTGGTTGTGGCTTCGGCTTTTTTGGTCAAATCGACCATCAAGCCATTTAATATCACCAGCGTTCTTAACTCAAAAGATAAAGCCTTTAAGTCCTACCAAGAACACGAAAGAAAATATCGTGATGAAATGCAAGTGTATGTTTTGCTTGAATCCGAAATCGCTTGGACGAAACGAGCTGATTTTTTCGATAAGCTCGCAATAACGACAACGGAGTTTAAGAAAATTCCTCAGCTCGCCAATGTCTCCTCTCTTTTCGATGCAGAATATGTTGTTAGAGAAAGCGATAGAACATTTTTGCGTACTTTCTTTGAGCATAAGAGATTAAGAGACGAAGGCCTTGCGAAGCTTAGATCAGAATCTATCTATCAAAATTCATTTCTAGATAAGTCAGAGAGAGCAACCTTGATTGCGCTCCGCTTGCGAGATAAAACGACAAAGCCGGGTCCTTCTCCCGTTATCGAAGAAATAACCCAAGTGCTTTCACGTTTAGAAGCGAAGGATTCCTCGATAAAAGGTCATATTCTAGGAACAGAGGTAGCCAGGGATGCATTTGTAACCGAGGTCATTCAGGGACAGACAAAACTTCTGCCATTAATTCTGCTGCTTATTCTCGGACTGATGTGGCTTTTGTTTAGATCCTGGCGTGTTTGTTTTTTGAGCTTTTATGTCATGGCACTGAGCTATTTTTTAACAGTCGCCTTCATTACTTTATGTGAAGGCAGTATTAATCCATTTTCTTCTTTTGCTCTATTATTTATTCTGATCATTTCAACTGCAGACTTGGTTCATCTCTTTTCAGCGTTAGCCCATCGATCTGAAACAGATCCAAAAGAGCGATTGAGAAAAGCGATTGAAGCCATTCGAAGGCCCTGCTGGATTTGTGCAGTGACCACTTGGATTGGACTTCTCTCATTGTTGGCGGCGAACATTCCTCCTGTGCGCTGGTTTGGTCTTTATTGTGCCTTTGGTTCAGCGGTTGCTTTTTTTCTAACGTTCTATCTCTTGCCGAAGCTTATCTTGCTCTTTCGTGTTGATCTCGACTTACAACGACCTATCAAAAAGTTAGAAGGTATTAAGATTCACACTTGGGCAGCACGCTTTCGTTGGCCTGTTATTATAGGTTTCCTCATTTTTTCAGTCACCTCTCTTTCGCTTTCTAGTCAACTCAAACCAGCTGATAATTTGTATGAGAAGTTTGTTCAAGACCATAAACTTTCAATCGCTGTCGCCAAGTTTCAACTGTACTTTCAATTCGCTGGCAGTATTGATCTAGTCTTGAAGACGGATCGATCAAAGTTTTGGGAACCAGCCCAAGAAGAAGCACTTATTTCTTTAGAAAAAGCTATTCAAGAGATTCCAGGTGTCGCCCATGTAAGAGGGCTGTCAGGCCATCAAAAATTGATTCGCAATTTGTTTCAGGATAAAGGCGATATTCGTAGCTATCCCTTCAAGGAAGATGCTCAGCTCAGAGGCACTATGGGATTTGCAGAAGATTTCGGTATCACCAGTGATGTTATGCCTTTGGGACATAATGAAGCCCGTATTATTGTTTTTTTAAAGTCACTTGAATCAGAAGAGATGCTTTTTATCACCAGAGAGTTGGAAAAATTAGCCGTAAAAGAGCCATATCGACAATTTTTCGAAGTAGAGATTGGCGGGTTTTCAACAGTGCGATCAGCCATCCTTCATGCTATTTTTGAAGGCTTTGTCTGGTCATTTACTTTGGATGTCATTTGTATTTTTTTGAGCTTTGTTATTTTCTTTCGATCACTAAAGTGGGCGCTCTTAGCGATGATACCTAACTTTATCCCTTTGCTGGCAGTGGGTGGCTTAATGAGTGTTTCTGGGATGAGTTTTGATATTAATTTGATCGTAATGATTGCATTGATTCTAGGAATCGCCGTCGACGACACGACTCATTTTCTTTATCACCTACAAGCAGGACTTGATCGAGAGATGACCATGAGTGAAGCCGTCCATTATGCAGTTAAAGAGTCTTCGGTGGCGCTAACAAGTACCACTGCCATATTTGTTCTTACCTTACCGACATTTTTCCTGACTAATGTCTTGAT
>JBIKNE010000212.1:0-4797 GCA_044358855.1 Bacteriovoracaceae bacterium
ATAACAGGCTTATTCATGCGTGCTAGTGCATGAGGGATCTGTTGAATCCCTTGCATATAGCGTTCACGTAATTCATTTGCCGCGCCTGCAAACATGCCAGTTTTATTCAGCATCGCTTTAACGTCACCACCCGCGCAGAAATTTTTCCCACGGGCCGCCAAGACGACAACACGAACATTACGATCACGATTGGCCTGCTCGAGTACCGCTGGTAAATCAATCACCATCGACTCAGAATAAGCGTTACTTGCTTCCGGACGATTGAGCCAAACCCACAAAACATTATTTTTGAATTCTGTTTCAATATGCTCGTGGGCCGTTTTCATGAGAGTCCTGTATTTAAATAAGCGCGCAAAAATTTAGAAGGCGTATCTTTGCCGACTTTACTAAGTATGAAGCTCGATGCTGCCGCAAGTTTCGCAATATCAATTCCTGTCTCAAGCCCTTGTGATTTACAGAGATACCAAACATCCTCAGTCGCCACATTACCAGTCGCGCCCTTGGCATAGGGACAGCCTCCCAGGCCTCCCGCTGAAGCATCAAAAGTGGCAATACCTGCTTCAAGACTGGTAAGAATATTTGCGACGGCCATGCCGCGCGTATCATGAAAATGCATCGCCAATTTTTGCGTGCCAAATTCACCTGCTAAAATCTTAAGACTCTCTTTCACTTGACGCGGTCGTGCTACACCGGTGGTATCACCAATTGAAACTTCATAAACACCCATCTTCATAAAGTCACTGATGACTTTCACTAATTTCTCATGAGCAATTTCTCCCTCATAGGGACAGCCATAAGAAGTGGAAACATAAGCACGAATTTTGAGACCTTGTTTTAAGGCCTCTTCGGCCACAGGGCGCATGCGATCAAAAGTTTCAGCAACCGTTGCATTGACGTTTTTCTTAGCAAACGAATCTGAGGTGGCAGAAAAAAGGGCAATCTCTTTAACGCCTACAGAGAGTGCATCATTAAGACCGTGCATATTAGGCACGAGACAGGGAAAAGCAATACCGGTCTTTTTAAGCTCTTTATTCACACGAGTGTAGAGAGCATGAGCATCGGCCATCTGAGGAATGGCAGGTGCTTTTACAAAGCTCGATATCTCAATAGCTTTAAGTCCCGTCTCACTTAAAAGGCGGATGAACTCAAACTTATCCTCGGTAGTGAGAATCGTTTTCTCATTTTGCAAACCATCACGAGGACCTACTTCTACAATACGAATCATTCTAACTCCGCCAGGGCCATGCCCCCCTGAACTAGATCGCCTTCATGAAAGAGAATTTTTTTCACTTTGCCATCTTTGTCGGCCTTAATAGGGTGTTCCATCTTCATGGCTTCTAAGATTAAGAGCGTCTGGCCTTGTTTCACCGAATCACCCACCTTCGCCATGACTTTAAAAACTTTGCCAGGCATAGGTGCCGCTAAACTTCCCAGCGCTCCCGCTTTCTTCTTAGAAGCAGAAGCCCCCTCTGAAATTTCAGCATCAAGGCCCGCGCCTGAGATGAAAGTACTCTGGCCGATCAAAAGAGTGTTCATGCGAAACTGAGTGCCCTCAGCGTTTCGAAGAATAAGTGTGTCACCGCTTTTTTGAATGACTTCAAATTGATGAGTCTTGCCGGCCCATTCAAAGCTCACCGTTTGATTTTTAAGTTCATGAACAGTGATATCGAGCGTTTTTTGATTGATTGAAAGTGTACGCTTCATAAACGCATCCCTCCCAAAGTATTCCATGGGGTGGTAGAAGACTCCACTGCTTGTTCAGCCTTTTGATTATTTAAAAGAAAAGCCGCGATATGCACCGCAAACTTCGCATCACTCGCTTCAGTGGGCTTGAGACTTTCAGCATGATCAGGAATAAAATGCGTATGAGTTTTACCAGCTTTAAATTCAGCATGACTAAGAAGTCGTCTGAGATAATCACGATTTGATTTTATACCCGTAAAAGTCACTTCATCTAAAGCATGCAGCATTTTAGTAATGGCTTCTTCGCGCGTAGGTGCCCAAGTAATCAGTTTCGCAAGCATGGGATCATAATTCACTCCTACTTCTGACCCATCCACATAACCACAATCAAGTCGCACATCTTTTAAAGTCGGCTGACCAATTTTTTTGATGGTACCAACTGTGGGAAGAAATCCGTTATCCGGATCTTCAGCACAAATACGGCACTCAATAGCGTGACCATTTTGGCGAATATCATTTTGCGTAAAGTTAAGTTTTTCACCTGCGGCCACTTTGATTTGCAATCCAACGAGATCAAACCCTGTCACCATCTCAGTAATAGGATGCTCCACTTGCAAACGAGTGTTCATTTCAAGGAAATAGAATTTCTGGTCAGCTCCCATGATAAATTCCACGGTGCCAGCGCCTCGGTAGTTAATTCCATTCGAGATAGCCGCGGCCGTCTGACAGATAGCTTTCTGTGTTTCTAGTGAGAGACGAGGAGCAGGAGTCTCTTCAATCACTTTTTGATAACGGCGCTGAATCGAGCATTCACGCTCGAACAAATGAAAATGCTGTCCATGAGTATCACTCACGACTTGAACCTCGATATGACGAGGCTCTGTGACATATTTCTCAATGAGAACGGCATCATTACTAAATGCTTTGAGTGCTTCTGATTTGGCACCAGCGAGGGCTTCTAAAAATTCTGAATCCTTATGAACAATGCGCATGCCTTTACCACCGCCACCAGCGGAGGCTTTAATCAAAACGGGAAAGCCAATTTTTTTTGCTTCGGCTGCGAGGAAATTTCCGTCTTGATTGCTGCCGTGATAACCGGGAATCATGGGCACATTATATTTTTCTACCGCGATTTTTGATCCGATCTTATCACCCATCAAGCGAATAGATTCAGCGGTGGGTCCAATGAAAATCAGTCCGGCTTTTTCGACCGCTTCACAAAATCCAGCATTTTCAGAGAGAAATCCGTAGCCCGGATGGATGGCATCAGCTTTTTTGCTTTTAGCCGCTTCTAAAATTTTAGTTTGATTAAGATAAGTATCTTTGAGTGTCCCCGAACCTAAACAAACGGCTTCATCCGCCATCCAGACGTGCGGCAGTTTTGCATCATCATCAGCATAAAGTACCACTGTGGTAATACCCATGGCACGGGCACTTTTAATCACTCGTACAGCAATCTCGCCACGGTTAGCGATTAGAATCTTTTTGATTTTCATCCTTTCACCCACTGTGGTTTGTCTTTTTCTAAAAGAGCGCGCATGCCTTCTTGGCCTTCAACGCCGATTCTAACTCGAGAGATGCGATGACAAGTCTCGTCTTCGACTTCATGAGAGACTCGTACTTTAAAAATGAGCGACTTGGCTTCTCTCGCGGCCAGAGGTCCAGCTGTGAGAAAACTCTTTTTAACTGTCTCTATTGTTTCATCAAGTTTTTCAAGTGGCACCACTTGATGAACCAGATTCATGCGCTGGGCTTCTACTGCTCCAAAGCGCTCACCTGATAAGAACCAAGCGCGTGCTTGCGACTCACCAATTTTGGCCATGACATAGGGAGAGATGACTGCTGGGAGTAGGCCTAAGCGTGCTTCAGTGAATCCAAAAAGTGCTTTATCACTGGCGACCACAAAGTCACAGCAAGAAACAAGTCCTGCTCCGCCACCCAAGGCATGGCCATTCACCCGAGCGATCGTTGGGAAAGGCATTTCATTTAACACTCGAAACATAGCGGCCAGTTTCTTAGCATCTTGAAAGTTTTCTTCTTGGGTCCATGTCTTCATGGAACGCATCCAATTAAGGTCCGCTCCAGCACAGAAAGAGACTCCGGCACCGGTGAGCACCATGAGACGCAAATTTTTCTTCGCGAGTTCGGTAAAAAGTTGTGTGGCTTCGAGTATCAGTTCGGCATTAAAAGCATTGTGCACATCCGGACGATTCATCGTGACCGTGGCGACACCATTGGCTTCATGAAGATTGAGATATTGCATGATTACATCCTAAACACACCGAACTTCGCATCGCCGAAGTCACGG
Organism: Bacteriovoracaceae bacterium; assembly: GCA_044358855.1. Classification (GTDB taxonomy): domain Bacteria; phylum Bdellovibrionota; class Bacteriovoracia; order Bacteriovoracales; family Bacteriovoracaceae; genus UBA6144. The sequence continues at coordinate 3,992 of JBIKNE010000212.1, forward strand.
TTGTGTCCTGTTGAAAGACAAAGACCCAAAACATCGCGCGTTTGCGCCGGATCGATCACGCCATCATCCCAGATGCGCGCACTTGAATAATAAGCCGAACCTTCACGCTCATACTTCTCAAGTGTCGGACGTTTAAATTCTTCCAGTTCTTTTTCACTCATTTGAGTTTTGCCACTCGCCTTCAATCCATCTTGGCGAACCGTTGCCAAAACATTGGCCGCTTGTTCTCCGCCCATCACCGAGATGCGCGCGTTTGGCCACATGAAGAGGAAGCGTGGAGCGAAGGCGCGTCCACACATGCCATAGTTGCCGGCACCGAATGATCCACCAATGACGATGGTGTACTTAGGAACCTGGACGGTTGAAACAGCTGTCACGAGCTTGGCACCGTTTTTAGCGATGCCTTCGTTCTCATACTGACGGCCCACCATGAATCCTGTGATGTTTTGCAAAAAGACTAAAGGGATTTTGCGCTGACCACAGAGTTCAATAAAGTGAGCACCTTTGAGCGATGACTCCGAAAAAAGAATGCCATTATTAGCGACAATACCCACCATATAGCCATGAATTTTGGCAAAGCCGCAAACGAGCGTGGATCCATAGTTCTCTTTGAATTCTTGAAACTCTGAACCATCGACTAAGCGGGCGATAATTTCACGAACATCAAAAGGCTTTCTGGTATCGCGCGAAAGCACACCATAAATTTCTTCGGCTGGATAAATCGGTGCTTGCACTTCGCCCTTAATAAACTTACCAGGATGAGTTGGACGGTAGTTCAGTGTCTGAACGATATCGCGGCATTTGGC
>JBIKNE010000080.1:0-7483 GCA_044358855.1 Bacteriovoracaceae bacterium
GGGGTCATTAAGTTCTATGGCATGTAGGAAACCTAGCTGCCAATTAAGGTAATAATCGTCTGGATAAACTTTAACCCCACGTTTCATAATATCATCCGCACCCAAAAGATCGTCTTTTACGATCATCAAATACTGACCGCCATAACGATAGTTTTCATAAAACTTGGGATCGATTGAGAGAATAGTGAGAAATCTGAGATAGAGCCAAGAGTTTAGATCTTTGGCCCTGTAGTGTTCAAGATCACTTTCGGTAAGTGTTTGTACCCAAATGAGATCAGCGATAGCTCTTTTCATCCCAAAAGAAAAAAGCCGAATAATGTCAGCTTGAAAAGTGACCATCTCCGTTTGTTTGTCAGTTCTGATCTTTGGTCGTCTAAGATCGTGCCCCCACCAGATAGAGGCCAAGAAAAGTATTAGTGCAGATAGTGCTAGAATGCTGCGGGAGTGCATTGCAATTCCTTCTTATGATCTAGCATAATCTAGATTATGCTAGAAGTAAGAGGCGTCACCAAAATTTTTCGTAGCGATTTGTTGAAGTCGCCATTTGTCGCATTAGACGATGTTTCATTCAGTGTGCCTGAGGGATCGATGGTGGGCTTTCTCGGCGCCAATGGAGCAGGGAAAACAACCTCTATCAAAATCATTCTTGATTTCATTCGTGCAGACAAGGGTGAGGTCGAATTTATTCCCGGCCTAAAAACACCTCAGGGTGCCATACGATTTGATCGTATAGGCTATTTGCCAGAAAGACCCTATTTTTATCCTCATTTAACGGGATTTGAATTTGCTAGTTTTATGGGAGAGCTGTCAGGTTTGAGTCGTAAACAGGCCAAAGATGAAATTCATCGCCAAGCGCCTAAGTTTCATATTGATCATGCACTCACTCGACCGCTGAGAACGTATTCTAAGGGTATGCTTCAGCGCCTGGGTTTTATGGTGACCATTCTCCACAAACCGGACCTTGTCATTCTTGACGAGCCCTTATCAGGATTAGATCCAATAGGTCGCTTAGAGATGAAAGACATCATGCACGATCTTCGCAAGTCAGGAAAAACAGTTTTTTTTAGCAGTCACATCGTTCCAGATGTTGAAGAAATATGCGATCGAGTTGTTTTTTTGCGCTTAGGTAAGTTGATTTACGATGGTTCGGTTGATCGTCTGTTGGCAGACAACCTTCGCCAGTCCTATTGGCTTACTATGCCTACCGGAGAATACAAAGTTTCAACTCCTCTGATTAATCGTGAGCAACTCAATGCTGATCTAGTACGATGGGAAGTCACCTCTTCTAATAAGGACAACCTAGTAAAAGAGCTAGTAGGACAAGGAGTATCGATTCAGGGCCTTAAGCAAGTCCGACCTTCCTTGGAAGAAATTTTTTACCAGATTCGGAGTTAGTTTGAATCAGCAATTTTTTAAAAGTGTTATTATCGCTCGCTACACCTTTCAAGAATTGATTCGAAGTAAAATCCTTTGGAACGTCGTCGTTTTGGCCTTGTGCCTTGCCGCCTTAACTTTAGCTGCAGCGGAATTCACCTTCGGAGTTCCTTCTCGAGTGGCCCTTGATTTGGGATTGGCTTTCTTGGCGCTATCAGGATACGGACTGAGCTTCTTTGCGGGTATTCCCTTAATAAAGTCAGAAGAAGAATCACGAACGATCTATTTAATTATTTCTCGACCAGTTAAAAGATCAGTCTTTCTCGTGGGAAAAATTTTTGGTGTGATTGGCTTTTTGGCCCTTAATTTTAGCTTGATTGCGGCTATTATTTTAGTGGTGATTAATCTTGTCGGTGGAAAATTAGGTTTTGTAGAGTGGGCGGCAATTGGCCTTACCTTCGTAGAAGTGGTGATTTTGTTGCTGCTCGTAGTGGTTCTCTCATTGGTCGCTAACCGCGCAATTACTCTAATTTTTGGATTAGTCATTTTAGCAGCTGGCCATGCTGTCTCGGAAACCATGAGCATAAAGCTTGTTCAAGACATTCCTTGGTTAAGGACTGCGGTAAAGTTTTACGACTGGGTTCTACCAGGTTTTCATCGCTTCAATTTAAAAGACTTAGTTCTATATCAATCGGAGCTTCCACAAGGTTATCTTATCAACACACTGATATACGGCCTGCTATATGGTGCCGCTCTGTTAGTTTTGTCATGTTGGCTAATTGAGCGAAAGGATTTTGAGTAAATGCTAAGCATGAACGAATTATATCGCATCTACGCAGGGATATTCGGCGCTCTCATTGGGAGTTTTTTGAATGTTGTAATCTATCGCTTGCCATTGGGGAAGGATCTCGCCCTTGAGCGCTCCCATTGTCCACTTTGCTCAGCCAAAATTCCTTGGTGGCACAATATTCCAATTTTTAGCTGGATCATTCTTCGTGGAAAATGTTCATCCTGTCATGGAAAAATAGATTTCCAATATTTTCTAGTGGAAATTCTAACTGCCACTCTCTTTGCCCTGTCATTTCCACTTGAACTATCTCCGTCTACAATTTGGAATTGGGGATTTAAAGCATCACTTTCCGCCATTTTGATTTGCCATTTTTTCATAGATTTAAAACATAAGCTCTTACTTGATGTGCTGAATATCTACCTCCTATGCATAATTCTCCCTTTTGTCTTTGTTTATCACTCACCTTTGCATTGGATAATAGGAGGCGCATTTGGACTATTGGCGCCTATGGGAGTCTCCTGGGCTTTCTATAAATGGAAAGGAAAAGTTGGACTTGGTGGTGGAGACATAAAACTTTGGGGTGTGCTGGGTCTTTATTTGGGTCTGCAGGGTGTGATTGAAAATATCTTCTTCAGCTGCTTTGCGGGTTCTGTTGTTGGGATAGGACTTATGATTTTTAAAAAATATGATCATGATGGTGGAATACCATTTGGACCATTTATTATCGTAGTGGCTTTTTTACAGATCTACTTTCCAGCCTTCATTGATTTGATACGAATTATTTAAGATTCAGTTCTTTTGGTAGATACGATGAATCAGTGTTAGAAAATGATTCGGCTGCCATTTCTTCACATTCAGCGGCATCTTCACCCGCCAGCTTTAGACTCAAGCACAACTGAAGTTGTAACAAAGGATGAGGAGAAACTATTTCCAGGCCGGCAAGTGTTAGCGACTGGATCGCTTTCCAGTCTTTATTCCTCATTATTTGGTGAGCTGCATTTAGATGACAGTTACCATAACTAAATCTTAGTGCCGATCGGATATCCGGACGACTTAAATAATAATCACTTGAAATATCGGTGCTGTAATACATCTTATCAAAGCAGGTGAAAGCAATAGTCCCAGTTCCGGGAGTATAACTGGCCACTAAACCAAGAACATTTTTATCAAATGAGCTTGAACCAGGAATACTCAAATCATTGCTATAAAATTGCACTGACTGCCACGCAATCCTTTCATGCCATATTTTGCCTTGCTTAAAGTACATCGGAGATTTTTTAACAACTTTATCGAAATCTTTATCTACCAGATCAAGCGACGACATGATTAAAACATCTTTTCTTCGACCATCCACTTCCTGTAAATAGCGAGTCGCATTTATTTCGGTATCACCTGACACCCACAATATTGCATTTTGTGGAGTTTGCTGCAAAAGACTGATTGCCCAGTCCTGAACCTTCGTGTCAGTTCGATAAAAATTTATTTTCGAAAATAACATGAGATTTGAAACGATATTTAATACTAACAAAGTGGCAATTACTTTTTTATTAGCATCGTTTTTTTCATTCAGGAAAACAGCAAAAAGTATTAATAGAAATGGAAAAAGAAAGAATCGCTCAAGGGTTGCGATTCCAAAAGCATTAACGTTGAGGCTACTTCTAAAAATAACAATTACAAAATAAGCAGTGGTAACACTTAGAACGAGTAAGATTTTTTTAGTGATTTTATTTGCACTTGCGCGCCAACAAATAAATGCAATTGGAAGGATTGACCAGAAGCTTTCAATAAATCGATTAGAGAAATAATAGATGTTGTGTTGATAAGGTATTTCTCTCTGGTGAGCCGAGAGCGAAACAGTGCCATAATCGTGTCTAGTAAAATGCTTCCATAAGTCACTAAAGTTATCAACAACTCCCCAGCTTCCAGGTTTTTGGTCATCGACTAACAAGAGTATGAAATAACCGCTGAGTGCGATTATTCCATAAACAAGTATGCGCAAATTGTTTTTAGAGTTATGTCGATAAGGCCACCAGGAATAAATCAAAACGGGCAAAAGGAAAATTATCAGTTGCTGGTGAAGTACAGAAAGCGCCAACAAAAAAGGATAGTGGGTTGTAATCAGATCATTTCTTTTTAGCAGATAGAGAAACAAGATCGAAAACAGCATAAATCCAGAAAACACATCGGGAAGTATCGCCCACTTCCATGCCAAGAAAGAAGTACTCCATAAAGTTGCAATCAGAAAACCACGCCACCCTGTCGACCACAAAGCTATTAAATAGGCAGATATTGAAGCCAAAATAATGCTTCCAAACGAGGAAGCTTGATAGGGAGACAGGAAGAAAAGTAATTTTGTTACTACGAAGTTGTAGATAACTTGAAGTGGATAGCCGGGAGGATGGACGAGAGAAAAATTTACGCCAGCCAAAGCTAGTTCAGTGGTATCACCCTCCTGTACCGTTTGAGGCATACTAATGAGATACAAAATGAAAGCAAATAGGCTCGCAATAATCGCAGGGAAAGATTTTTTTTCCGATATTGTTTTAAAAAAAATATAAATTGGCTTCATTTGTAATCAATCTTACCCAGATACAGGGCATGCATGGAGCACTTTATTTCCGACCAAATCACTAGGCTGCTCATAGGGGCAATGCGGTAAATCCTTGAAGACTCGTTACAACGCATCCTATAATCTAAGGAAGTTTATTTAATACACGCACAGGGATTTGCCGTGTCAGGTTTGCAAGAAAAGATTCAAGAGCTACTTGGGGGCATGAGCGCAGGCCCAACGATTGGCGTTGATATTGGTTCTCACAGTATAAAAGTGTGTGAAGTATCAGGTGGTAATGGCAAATGGTCAGTTGATCGTTTCGCCATTGTACCGTTGGGTGAAGCCGCCATCATAGAAGACGAATTCCAAAAACCAGAAGAAATTTCAGAAGCAATCAATAAAGCCTTCGCTGCTGCAGGTATAAAGTCAAAAAATGTGATCGTAGGTCTATATGGACAAAATACGATGACTAAAAGAATGCCCGCCCCCGATGGTACTAAAGATGAAATTAACGATCACATCATGTGGGAATCTGAGCAATACATCCCATTTGGTGCTGATGAAAGTGAAGTCGACTTTCATATCATCGGTGACACTGAAGGCGGCGGTAAAGATGCTCTTGTTGTTGCTGCTAGAACTGACTTGGTAGAACGATTTCAGGATGTCTTTAAAGAGATTAAACTCAATGTTCGAGTGGTAGATTTAAACGTCGTAGCTCTCTCGAATATTTTCGAAGCAACAGCTGTTGCAAAAAATCCCGATCTAAATGAAGGAAGTATCCTGATTGATTATGGTGCCCAAAGTATCAAGATCATCATTTTTCGTGGTGGTGGCCCGATCTTTACCAAAGAGCTCCCTGTTGGTGGGTCATTTATAACTGAAGAAATTCAGAGACAGATGGCGGTTAACTACGAAGAAGCCGAGGATTTAAAAACAACACGTGACGATAATGGCAATTTGCCGGAAGAAATTTTAACCATTCTTCAAACTCAGCTAGAATCTCAAATTGTAGAACTTAAGAAAAATTTAAACTTCTATATTTCTGCTAGCTCGACGGAGCAAGTGACGAATTGTTTTTTGATGGGGGGAGGATCACGAATGCCTCTCTTGAAAGAAATGCTCGAACAGAGCTTAGGTATGCCGATTGAGATCTTCGATCCATTTGAAAATGGATTCAAACTGAGTTCCAAAGCACTAGAAAGTAACCGAGAGCAGATTGCAGCTGTCGGGTGTGTGGCCATGGGCCTGGCGATGAGAGGATAGATGATTAAGGTCAATTTAAGTACCTTAAAAAAACCAATGGATCTCGCCAATGTTGGCGGAATGGATCTATCTAAACTCAATGTGAAGATGGTGGTTATCGCCATCGTCTTACTATATGTCCCTGATTTTTTTGTTGTAGATGGACTTAGAGAATCCAAGGAAACTCGTGAAAGAGAGCTTGATGAGCTCATGCAACGTAAGTCTTCTTTGGAAAAAGAAGTCTCAGAGCTGAAGAACTTCGATAAACAAATTGAACAGCTGAAAAGACGTGAAGAGGAATTAGCTTCAAAACTTGAAGTTGTTAAATCGATCATCACAACCAAGAAAAATCCTTGGAATATAATGGTCTACGTGGCAAAAAATATTCCACCTGAGATTTGGTTAACTGAGATCAAGTATGAAGGTGATAAGCTCAGCTTTAAGGGACTTTCCACTGACTATCTTAATCAGGGTGTATTCTTAGAGAACTTAAAAAAATCAATTTTCTTTGATAAAAATATTTCTTACTCAAAATTAGATGCGGCTGCAACTTCAGAGGCAGGAACGAAGCTCGCCCCCTTTGAAATTTCGACAACCATTACGAGGTTTGAGTAATGAAAGAGCTCATGGGGAAAGTGCTCGCTCAACTTCACTGGATCATCATAGCCTATGGTGCTTGGGGTGCTTATGTCATTTATGATGAACATACTATTGCAATGTCGCAGATTGAAGAGCAATTTCCTGTAACCGAAGAAGCGATTAAGGTTGCTGAGGAAAGATTGAGTAAGATCGATGAATTTAGGAAGAACCTAGATCAATCGAGATTAAGAGTTACCGAAGTCTTTAACAGCATTGGCCAAGTTCAAAAGCAGCTTCCCACTGAGATTAACGACATCGAAATTTTGGATTTTTTATCCAAAGAAGCAAAAAGTCTTAATATTCCAGAAATTGAAACGTCACCTATGCCTGAGCTGCCTATGGGCTTCTATATTTCTAAACCTTATTCAATCAAGGCCAGAGGTACGTTTCTTCAGTTTGTCGTATTCCTAGAGAGGATTGATGCAGCAGAGAGGCTTTTTAATATTAAAAATATAACTATTCGTTCAGAAGATGATGTTCAGAAAACTCGTTTTAGGGTGGTAACACTAGAATTGATGCTTGATACCTTTAAGTTTAACAGTCGCCACACGGAAACTTCAGGTGTGGAGGAAGTGTCTGAGCAAGATCCTGCAGTAAAACGTCCTCGCAAGAAAAAAGGAAAAACTGATGAATAGATTTATTCTTAGCATCATCGTTTTTTTACTTTCGTTCGCCGCTCAAGCTCAAACAAATCGCGGCGTGAGAGATGTTTTTAAGGACAAAACCTCAATCGAAAACCCATTTGACCTACGAGATCCATTTAAGGCTCCATTGAGTAAGCGTGTTTCTGAAAGAGAAGCTGATACTAGACAAAAACCTATCGAGGGCGTTTATACAAATATTGCCCCCATGGGAGAAATTGATCTTAATCGACTCTCAGTAGTGGG
>JBIKNE010000047.1:0-9333 GCA_044358855.1 Bacteriovoracaceae bacterium
GTTATTATTGGAAAAGAGCGGTACGCCTTAGCCAGAATTGAAGGTCGTAAGGAAACAATTAAGCTAATTGAGGGAGTCCACATTGGTAGAGATCGCGCGAAGTTGAAGGCCATCCATCCCGGCGGGATTATATTGGTGGAAAAACTGGTCAATGTGTATGGTGAAGAGGAATTTTTGGAGACAGTGATTCCCATTTCAAAGTAAAATTCTAAGTAGTGCTTCGGTTTAATTTCAAAAGAGTGTGCAATATGAAAAATGGATTTTTCATTATTCTTTTATCGATAGTGTCTGCGGCGTCAGCCTGGGGACAGTCGATTACATCAGTCAACTTTATCCAAGAAGGCGATGTCAGCAAACTTATTATCGAAGTTGATGGTGAGGTTTTGGCCGATCGCTTTCACGTGAAAGACGACAAACAAATCATTCTTGATCTAAAAAATGTTAAAGCCGATAAAAAAGCATTGAGAGGAATTAATACTTCTGAATTCGATGGTGCCACGGTTTATGTATCAGGATACCCCAAGCCCGGAGCACCATCTGATATTAGATTTGCCATCCAGTTGCGAGACAATGTGCGCTCAATTCTCGACAAGAGCGGAAACAAGATCATTTTGAGTGTTGAAAATAGATTCGGTGTATTTTCGAAAAATAGAGTTCAGGGAAGCGATGGTAGCGTAACTGCGAAAGTTGAAAACCAAGAATTGAAAGATGACAACACAAAAATTAATACACCTAAATCGACATCGATTGAAGATATTTTGCAAAACCTGACTCTCGCAGGCCCCAAACGTTACATTGGTAAGAAGATTTCCATTTATGTGACTGAAATTCCTGTTGCTGAAATTTTAGGCATGATTGCAGACTCTTCTGGCTTTAACATTATTATTGATTCGGAAGTAGCAAAGGCCCCACCTCTTACTTTGAGCCTTACAAATATTCCATGGGATCAGGCGCTCGATACAGTTCTTACAATTTCCAAGCTCGTCGCGGAAAAAAATTCTAATATCCTCACCGTCAAAACTGTTGAAAAAGCACAGGCAGAGTTTGAGGCAAATGCAAAGGCAGAGGAGTTAAAATTAGGATTAGAGCCTACCGTTACGAAAATCTTTCCCATCAGTCACTCAAGCATGAGTGATTTAAAAAAGATTCTCGAAAACTACGTGAGCAAGCGTGGCTCTATGGCAGAGGATCCAAGAACTAATAGTTTAATTATTCAAGAAACGGTAGGCGCGATTGAACAAATTAAAAAAATTATTGAGCTTCTAGACACTCAGACTCCACAGCTTTTGATTGAGTCAAAAATTGTAGAAGCGACAGAGTCATATTCAAAAAGAATTGGCCTAACCAATGGTATTGGATTTGGATATGATCCAGTTCGCCAAGGGGTAGTCGCCAACACCGGTCCCGGTTTCAGCTTTTCAACGGCCAGTCTTGGCGAAGGTAACTCTGCCTTCGGTTTAAACATTGGTACATTTAAAAGACTTACTAATTTGAACATGGCACTTGAGATGCTCGAGTCAGAGTCAAAGGTGCGTATTATTACCGCTCCTAAAATCGTAACTCAGAATAAAAAGACAGCAACAATTACGAGTACAGAAACCACCAGCTTTGCAGTGACTCAGGTTGTGGTGGGTTCACCACCCATAACTGCATTCGAACAAATACCTGTTGTGCTTAACCTCACGGTTACCCCTCAAGTCACCAACGAGGGCTCGATTAATATGGAAGTGAAGGTAGACAAAGGGTCGTTTGGCGAAAGACAGTTTGCTGGTGCACCACCGAATACAACCAACCGCCAAATATCAACAAATGTTTTGGTAGATAATGGTTCGACTGTTGTTCTGGGTGGACTGTATAATACTGCTAGCTCAGAAAGCCATAACGGTATTCCATTCCTTAAAGATTTACCTTTGGTTGGATGGCTGTTTAGAACTCCATACAACCCGTCAACTGTTAGAAATGAATTGTTAATTTTTCTCACTCCACGAATCATTAACCAAGAAGAAGCTGGTCTAATTGAGAGATCATCTGAATCTTCTACAAAAATGTAGGTTGAGGCTTTGGCAATTCGTAAACCAGCATCGGCGCTGCTAAGTAAGTACTTAGCACAATATCGGCGTGAGCCGGGATCGCGTGTTTTTGCCCCTTTGGCAGAATCATATCGTAAGCTGGGAATGATTGATGAAGCCCTAAAGGTTCTTAAGGATGGAATTCGTCGACATCCCACATATGTCTTAGGATATTTGGTACTTGCTCAGTGCTATCACGATCAAAAGAAAAATGAAGCCGCTTATCAAACTCTTCAGCCCTTAACTGCACAGAATCGTGACAATCCAGGATTGCAGAAAATTTTTGCTCAAGTTTGCTTGGAGATTGGTCAACTTGATGAGGCACTAGAGACTTATAAATATTTATTATTCTTAAATCCTCGCGACAAACATTACGCTCAACAAGTTAAAGCGCTTGAGGACGATCTACAGAAGCGCACAATAATTAAACCGCAAGGTCTAATTGTTAAATCACCGAAGTCTTCCAAGGACTTTTCATCTGATGAGGGTGACTGGGCGATGGTGGATTTTGCTCAGAAGAATGCCCATGTTACCGAAGTGGCCATTACTGATGAAGATCAATGGACTATGGATCCGCCTCCGGCAATTACCCCGAAAAAAATTATTGGGAACGAAGATGATTGGCAGGTGATGTCCCGCTCAATTGACGATGATTTTTTTAGCGATGATGAAGTTACACCGGAAGATGCTGAAGCTCCTATTCATGACGACGGTGTTCCACTGGCCTCACATACACTGGTTGATCTGTATTTGGCGCAAAATCATATTGAGCCCGCCATTGATCTTTTAGAGAGTTTTGTAAGAATTAATCCGCGTGATGAGCGTTCAGTTAAGCGGTTAAACGAATTAAAGAATACAGGGCATAATCCATCGGAGCCAGTAAGTGATGGCCATGATGAAATCATGCGCATTATTGAAGATCAGGTCCACGCACCAGACACAGTTAAAATGGAAAGAGCACTAAAATTATTTTTGCAGCAGGTTCAGCTGACTGCTGATGAGCGTAGAAGCCATGGCTAATTTTCTTATAATCAATGGTCCTAATCTGAATATGCTCGGTAAGCGAGAGCCAGAAATTTATGGTTCATTGAGCCTCCCAGATATTGAAAAATATACTGCTGAGAGATTGAAAGGCACTTCTGCCAAGCTGGAATGGTTTCAATCAAACCTGGAAGGTGCGCTGGTAGAAAGACTACAGAATGCCGCGTCGCAAAGTTTTACCGCCATAATTATCAATCCTGGTGGCTACGCGCATACATCAGTTGCGATTCATGACGCAATAAAAATCCTGCAAATTCCAGTGATTGAAGTTCATATGTCGCAAGTCTATCGGAGAGAAGGGTTCCGACAGACTTTATTGACGGCAAAAGCCTGCATGGCCATAATGAGCGGGCTCGGAAAAGACGCCTACTGGCTTGCCGTTCAGTCGCAACTCTAAAAGGAAGCCCTTCATGTACCAAACAACTGATTTCAGAAAAGGTCTCAAAATTGAGCTCGAGGGAAAGCCTTATCTCATCGTTGAGTTCCAACACGTTAACCCAGGTAAAGGCTCAGCGTTTGTTCGCACACGCTTGAGAAATCTTGAAACCAATCAAGTGATTGAGAAAACATTCAAGGCCGGAGTTGAAACTGCAGGCCGTCCAGATATGGAAGAACGTGAAATGGAATTTAACTATTCAGATATGGATGGTTTTAATTTCATGGAGCAATCAACATTTGAAATGATCCACCTCTCTAATGAGCAAGTGGGTGATTACAAAAATTATCTGCAAGAAGGTATCAAGGTTTTTGTTCTCTATTACAATGGTCGCCCGATTGCGATTGAGGTTCCTAACTTTGTTAACCTAAAAGTGGTGAGCACTGATCCGGGTCTCAAGGGTGATACAGCTTCTGGTGGTAGTAAAAAAGCCATCATGGATACCGGTCTTCAAGTCAACGTTCCTCTCTTTATTAAAGAGGGAGAAATATTGAAGATTGATACCCGTACCGGCGAATACATTGAAAGAGCAAAGGGTTAATCATGGCCATCGATATGAAAGGTCTCAAAGAATTCGTAAAGCTTGCTAAAGATGCAGGTGCTACTGAGCTCGTTTACGAGACAAAAACGGTTAAACTCAAAGTAGATTTCGGTAAAACTTCTGGCCCAGTCATGATGCATGCAGCTCCAGCGGCAGCACCTGTGGTAACTCAAGCTGCTGCCCCGGTAGTCAGCTCGAGCGCAGCTAAGGTAGCCACCACTGATGCAAATGTTCATGTTGTTAAGTCACCTTTCGTAGGAACTTTCTACGCAGCTCCCGGTCCAGGTAAGCCAATCTACGCAAAAGTGGGCGACAAAGTTAAAGTTGGCCAACCACTTTGTGTTCTTGAAGCCATGAAAATTATGAATGAAATCGATGCAGATGCAGCCGGTGAAATCGTCGAAATCTGTGTTGAAAATGAGAGCTTGGTCGAATTCGGTCAGCCACTCTTTAAAATTCGTCGCGCATGAGCTCACATATTAAGCCGTTTAAAAAAGTCCTTATCGCTAACCGCGGTGAGATTGCAGTTCGTATCATTCGCTCTTGCCGAGAGCTTGGTATTGAAACGGTTAGTGTTCATTCAACAGCTGACGAAGATAGTTTGCATGTAAAAATGGCTGATGAGTCAGTGTGTATCGGTCCTGCTAAAAGTGCGCAAAGTTACTTAAACGTCCCACAAATTCTTTCCGCTGCCGAAATTACGGGTGCTGATGCTATCCATCCTGGTTATGGATTTCTCTCTGAAGATGATGAGTTTTCTGAGATGTGCGCCAAGTGGGGAGTGACCTTCATCGGTCCTTCACCTGAGTGTGTACGTAAGATGGGTGATAAAATTGAATCCAAAATTCTAGCTCGTGAAGCTGGAGTTCCGACTCTCGAGCCAATTTATGTGAAAGGTCAGTCGATTCAAGAGATCACTGCAGCAGCTGAAAAAATGGGATATCCCATTCTGATTAAAGCTTCTGCTGGTGGTGGTGGTCGAGGAATGAAGAGAATTGAATCCTCAGCGGAATTACCAGATACACTTGCACGTCTTGAAGCTGAAGCGAAGAGTGCTTTCGGTGACGGTACACTCTTTATCGAAAAGTATATTCAGAATCCGCGTCACATTGAGATTCAAATCTTAGCTGATAAGCATGGTACCGTTTTGCATTTAGGTGAACGAGATTGCACTATTCAACGTCGTTTTCAAAAAATTCTTGAAGAGAGTCCATCACCAGTACTTCCTGAAAAAACACGCAAAGAAATGTGTGATGCCTCGATACGTTTAGCTAAACTTGTGAAGTACGATTCCGTTGGTACTGTTGAATATCTCTATGATCAAGACGACGGTAAGTTTTATTTCATGGAAATGAATACTCGAATTCAGGTTGAGCATCCGGTGACAGAGCAAAGAACGGGTCTCGATCTGATTGCTGAGCAAATTCGTTCGGCGATGGGGCACAAGCTTGATATCCGACAAGAGGACATCACTTTCCGCGGTCACGTCATCGAATTTAGAATAAATGCCGAAGATGGCCGCACAGGAATGCCATCGCCCGGTAAAATTTCGCACTATCACCGACCGGGTGGGTTGGGTGTTCGCTCTGATGACTTCATTTACACCGGTTATACTGTACCGCCTTACTACGATTCTATGGTTTCTAAGATCATTGTGACCGCAGATTCCCGTGAAAAATGTATAGCTCGTGGTATGAGAGCGCTCACTGAAATTGTTGTGTCTGGTATTCAAACAAACATCGATTTACATAAGAAAATTCTCACAGATGAGAGCTTTATTACGAATCGATATTCAACGAATTTTCTCACGAAATTACTCGAATAAAGTATAATGAATTCAGGATGTTGTACAACCCCAGGAGGGGGTTATCATGAATCATTACGAGCAAGGCCTTGCTGCTTTTCACGCGCGCCAATTTCTTGAAGCTCAAGTCCATTTTGAGCGTGCTACGAATGAAATCAAACCCGAAGAAGAAACAGAATACGCACGTTACTTGTATGAGTGCGCAAAAGTTTTGCAACCAGAAACTTGCTGGCTTAAATTACGCGAACTGTTGGACAAGTACAGCAAGCAACAAAATTGGAATGAACTTTTACGAGTATTAGAAAATGAAGAAAAAGTTGTTCCAGAAAAACATCGTGAGTTTATTTACCGGTATCGCGCTCAAGCTTACTTCATAAATGGCGCTCTCGAGCTTTCACGTGAGAACGCCATTAAGCACGTAGTTCTGTTGCTTAAGAAAAAAATATATCACCAACTTGCGGTTTACACAGAAACGTATCGCAAATGGTTTCCGTATATGGCCTATTTTGTATTTTTTAAGATTGAGGCCCATTTGGGGTTAGCTCAGTATCAACACACTGGCGCCTGCATTCAAGATCTCGTTGAGATGCTTCATCGCAGGTGGGGGAAACTTGAAGATAATCAACATTCATCGAAACATAAACTTGTTGAGACGGCATACGAATCAATTCAAAATCAAGAACAAGTCACTGGCGAACTAGTATTACAAGGGCACTATCTCTACCTTCATTCTTTACTGCTCCAGCATCAAATCTTAACCAAAGATGATTGGAAGAAAGTATTGGAGCTTTTAGTTCATGAAGATAGTTGGAGAAACTTAAAGTTAGCACTTGAAATTTCTCTTGCACAAAATGAAGAAGAGATTGCCCAAGGCATTCTAAAACATATGAAGAGTAAGAAAGGTTTCTCAGTAGTTAAGCTGACGAAATACGATCCTGTGCTTAAGTCCTGGGCAATTATTAAAAAAGATGAAAATTCCAACTCTCTGGATGCCGCTCCCGTTCTTTCGCTTGAGGATATTAAGCTTGAGGATCCCGAACAAAAAGAAATTGCCCAAGTCTCAGTACCGGAATCGTTTGCAGATGAAATCGACGAGCAAAAATCAATTGAATTAAACGCTATAAAGCAGCTTAGTATGAACGCTCCAGGCTGGGAAAGTTTACTAGATATCTTGGTTGCTTACAAAACAATGGGCTTCAAACGAGTGGTAGCATATTTAATTCTTGAAGCAGAAAAAATGGATTCAGCTCCAGTAAGTTTCAAAAAGAAAATTTCCTACTTGAAAGTCGTCCACTCATTGGATTGTAATCAGCGTTACCTTGCTCTGTCGATTCTTGAGGAAATGCTAGGCGGAGAATCCATTGAGCTAGATGAGTACAAAGAGCTTAAGTATGTGCAAGGTTCAATCCATCTGAGTCTTGGCGAGAAAGAAAAGGCAAGATTGAGCTTTGCTGAAGTAGAAAAACTAGATCCAGGCTACCGTCAGTTAAAAGATAGGATGAGTCGACTTGAGACGAATTAATACCGTCCTCGTTTTCTTTCTACTATTCTTTACGGCAATGTCTGCTGCTGGTTGGGCATTTTTACAGTCCAGGGCCTTTGGCCGTTTGTTGTCAAAGGCTATTACCGAAATTTCAGTTAGTAAGCTCGATGCACGTGTTCGATTTTCACGAATCAATATGCGTTTCTTTCCGCCAGGCTTAGGTCTAGAGAACGTTTCCTTGAAGTATAACCGCAAGGGAACAAGTATCGAAGCTGAAGCCGGAGAAATTGGTATTTTGTTCGACTTGAGTATGTTTAGAACAAAAAAAATTAGATTGGGTGAAGTCTTTTTGCATGAAGGCTTTGCAGCGCTTGAGATTCCGGCAGAAGAATCTACCGGCAAGCATCCTTGGGATATTATTCAATCAGAACTGTCAAAACTTCCAGTTGAAATCGGCAGATTATCAATTCTAGATAGTCGTATTGCCGTTCTAGACACATCTATTGACGTCCATTATTTGAATTTGATTCCGGGGAAGGATGTTATTGATGTAGATGCTGAGCTTAAAATGTTACAGCATGTGAAAATGCCTAGAAGCATAGATATCTTACGCCTCAAGGCAGAAATCTATCGTGATAAAATTCAAGCGACACAAGCACAAATCATCCAGAAAAGTTCAAAAATATTTGGGAGTGGAAAACTTACCAACTGGGCCGATATTGAGAAACTTGCATTTAATGGGAATATTGAAACAGAACTTTATTTACCAGATGCTCACGAGTGGGGCGATTTAGGAATTGTTCGGTTCAGCGATGGTGTACTTAAGACTAAAGGTAATTTTAGCTGGGACTCAAAAGATGGCACAAAGGCGGAGGCTAGCTTTAATCTTTTAGACTTTAAATCAAATGTTTTTACTGCAGAAAAATTAACTGGCAATTTCAATACCAAAGACAATGGCTTATTCGTTAGCGATGTAATGCTAGTTAACGAAACAGAAAAAGTAAAAGTGCATGGTGAAGTTAAGGTTTGGGATTATGACACCAGAAAAATACTTCCTAATGATGTGTCAGCTAGTGTGGAGAGCTTAGAGCTAAATAATGCTCTCACAATTTTAGGTGAACCATTAAAGCCACTGAAGGGACGTTTAACTGGTGATTTGAGGGTTAGGCTCAGAGGCAATGATGTTTATTTCTATCCTAAAGATGGATTTGAAGTTGAAAACATAAGACTAGAAGTTAAATCAAAAAGTGGAGGAACCACTTCGATATTTAATGCACCTAAAGTTTGGATGCATCAAGCTGAGCTTATGCTTTTAAATGGTAGCTTTGTAATGAAGGCCAATCTCAAGGCTCCAAAAACCCAACTTGAAATTGAGGGATTTGTTAGCAAGGAAGAAGTTCGCTTTGATGTATCACCAGGTAACATTCGCATAGAAGATCTTGGGAATATTGCAGGTCTAGATTTAAAAGGTGAGGGAGAGAACAAGCTCAAAGTGCGCGGACCATTAGATGATGTGAAACTGACGATTGAAGGAATGTTTAGAGATTTTGAAATACTAGGGTACCGCTTAGGAGAAACGAACCACAAAATAGTGATTGGGCTGAAGGAAGGGGTCGTGGATATCCCAAGCATAAAGGCCAAGAAGGGCCGTTATGATTATTCTGGTTCTGGTGTTGTGGCTTACAACAATTTTTTAATGGATCTTTCAATTGATATTCCACTTCTAAGTTTTGCTGAACTCAAAAGTGCGATCAATCCATTAAGCGATGGTTTAAATTTTCTTCCTTCGGACTTTGAGGCAATGCTACAGGGAAGTGTTGAGCTCTATGCCAAAGGTGATATTGCAAATCTGAAAGTCGGTGCAGATGTTTATGGTCAAAAGATCATAGCAGGCGGAGAAAGCTTTAAGGATGCCAAATTCACCTTTATTTATGCGAACAAACAAATTCTACTTAAAAA
>JBIKNE010000213.1:0-4718 GCA_044358855.1 Bacteriovoracaceae bacterium
AGACTGAATTCCGATAATTGCAAATCATACCACCCATTGATCTCTGGCAAGCGAACGACGATATGACGCTCACGGGCCTTGCTTAAGAGCACTTGTTGCAATTGTTTTAAGCACAAAGGGTCAAGCGCAACTTTTTGCATATCAATGAACGTGCGCTCAGCTGGTCGCAAGAGTGCATGACAAACAGAAGCCACAAATCTCTCTTGTGAACTTAGATCTTGATAAAGACGGCGAGGATTTTGAAACCATGAGGCGAGGCCCTTGAGGCCATGTACCTCTAAGCGATCAGCCAGCAGAATTTCTTTCTCACGATATGTTCCTTCGATCACACCTTCTTCCAATGCCATCAAAAGATTATCTAGCAAACTCATTTGTCGAAGTAAGGTCGTACCGTCATCTGCATGACTGAAGCGCGTACGCGGAGCATAGCTTTTAAGCCAGCTCATAAAATGCTTGAGAGCATTACCGACTGGTGGTGCTACCCAAATCTCAAGTCCGTGTTTTTTTTCTGTTACCTGATTCATCCTTCAGCTATTCGGGTGGCAGTGGAGCAAACCTTAAGAATTGCGCTAGCAGGACGCAAAGCTTGCCGGCATAATAAAAGAAACGTTTAAATTTACGACAAAAGGCGAGCGTCGTGGTCGGAGAAGTGACTCAGAAACCAGTGTTAGTCGGTATTTCGGGTGGCCTTGATTCCATGGTGGCCGCCTATCTTTTGAAAATTCAAAAGCGCCAACTCTATGCTGCTATCATTGCGGGCACTCCCGAAAACTTTCAAGATGAAGGTGAATCGCTGTTTGCTTGTCATCAAAGTGAAGCTCGCCTCAAAGCTGCCAAAAAGTTTTGCGACCATTTGCAAATCCCTCTGACGATTATTCGTCCACGGGAAGAATTTCAAGAAGACGTGCTCGAGCCATGGCTTGCCGCCAAGATTTTAGGCAAACGTCCGCGCCACTGCCAAAATTGTCATGCCTTTCGTCTGAGACTTTTATGGAAACATATGAAAGAGCTTAAGTGTGAAACCATGGCAACCGGCCACTTTGCCAAGCTCGTGCGCTCCTCACCGGGAGCACCCGTGGGAGTCCACTCATCAAACGATCTCGAGGCCGATCAGGCAGGGCTCTTAGCACTATTACCTCAAGAGATTTTATCCTCACTTGAGTTGCCGCTCTCGGAGTTACAGCACAAAGAAGTCATTAAAATTGCCAGCAATTTTTCACTCACGCCACCCGAGCGAGTGGTCAAGTTTGGCGAATGCTTACCACCAACTGAAAGTGTCAAGGCCTGGATGAAAACGCGTATCCCGGCCAAATTTAACACCGGTGGTGAGATCATTTATAACGACAGCTTATTAGAGCGACATGAAGGTCTTTCAACTTTGAGTTTTGGTGAACCTTGGAAAGAATTTTCTCAAAATGAAAAAGCCCAGCTTTTTGTCGCTTGTGAATGGTCTAAGAAAACAGTGCAAGTCGAACATGCTGACTTCTTCCTCGACACGGCGACTTTTTTAACCGCCTGTCACTGGGGTGAGGGAGTAGATCTTAGCACTCCATCAAAAGGCTATTTGCATTTTGGCGGCGGCCTCAATGACCGTGAAGTGCTGGTTCGCCCACGTACTCTTGGTGGTGCTTGGGTCGAGCTGGTGGATGGCGAAAAGATGTCCTTTCCCATCGGTGGTGATCTGGTAGTTTTCCGTCGTCGCGGAAAAAACGCCAAAGTACTGGTAACCGGCACGATCCATCGCCTGGGCCGGGAATGGGGTAAAAACACCATAGAAATGGAAGGCCATGGTGCCGGCAGTAAAAATGGCGTGATAGAACTGGATAAAGATTTCAACTTCTAGAACAGACCGTCTTGACCCGAAGGCGCCCTGGGGTGATAGTGCCTCCCATGGATTCGGTCAATCTGCTCAATTCAATTGGTTTAAAGGTCACGGCAGCGACCCTTCAAGAAAACGCCCAAAAAACCGTGGTAGTAGGTATGTCTGGAGGCGTCGACTCCTCGGTCACGGCCCTTCTCATTAAGCTTTTGGGTTATAAGACCATCGGCGTTTTCATGAAGAACTGGGAAGAAGCTGAAGGAGCGTGCACGGCGGAAGAAGATTGGCGTGATGTGAGACGTGTGGCCGGAGAGTTGGATATTCCCGTTTATAGCGTGAATTTCAGCGAACAGTACCGAGAACTCGTCTTTGCTACTTTTCTCAAAGAGTATTCTGAAGGCCACACACCTAATCCAGATATTCTATGTAACCGCGAAATCAAATTCAAAGTTTTCTCCGACTACGCACAAATGTTAGGCGCCGATTTTGTCGCCACTGGACACTACTGCCGCACTGAGGATGGAAAACTTCTCAAAGGCCTTGATCCCCAGAAAGACCAGAGCTATTTCTTGCATGCTATCCAAGGGGATGTGCTTAAAAAAGTTCTCTTCCCCGTGGGCCACCTACAGAAAAAAACGGTGAGAGAGCTTGCCACACAATTTGAACTCTCAACCAAAGACAAAAAAGATTCTACCGGCGTCTGCTTTATTGGTGAGCGTGACTTTAAAGAGTTTCTCTCCAACTACATCAAGACTTCGCAAGGAAACTTCGTCGATTTGAACGGCAAAAAACTTGGCCCCCACGACGGCGTCTGCTTCTACACCATGGGCCAACGTAAAGGCCTAGGCGTGGGTGGTCCGGGTGAGCCGTGGTTTGTCGCTAAGAAAAACATCCCAAACAACGAAGTCATCCTGGTGCAAGGTGAAGAGCACCCAGCGCTTTACAGCGATGGGCTGACGGCCACAGAAGCCACCTGGCTCACAACCACGCCCAGCTTTCCTCTGCGATGCAAGGCCAAGGTTCGCTACCGCCAGCAAGACCAAGACTGCACTGTGGCCCATGAGAATGGAACACTCACGGTGCTATTCGATACCCCTCAGCGTGCCATTACGCCTCGTCAGTCGGTGGTCTTCTATGATGGAGAGATCTGTTTAGGGGGAGCGGTGATTATCGAGGCCATGCCTAGCTATTTTGATTTAGGGCGCTCGTTGCCAGTCACTGAAGCCTTCGCTTCAAATCCCTGACATTCACCTGAGCCTGCACTGGCGACTGCCTTAGACGGCTGATCCTTGCTTTTAATACCAAATTTACGACACCCGTAGGGCATCTGAGCGTCAAACGTTATGAAATAGTGCCGGCAGTTGCGACAAATAGGCTTATCCATCATTCAATTTTATTGAGAAATGGCGGGGAGGGAAGCTAGGTAAATTCCCCCTATTGTCGAGTATTTATGCGGCCCCTCCAAGGTCTAGTCATATAAAAACTGCACAGGTCGATACTCCGTCCCCCAACGCCCCAAAAATCCATGTTAGCGTTTGCCAGGAGAGCGCAGAAGAAATCCTTTTCAGAGGGTAGCTTCTGGCATGGGGGATGCAAACGTATCCCTGACTAAGGCGGCACGCCTGACCGATGAAGGTTGGGCAAAAAGGTAGAACATGTCACGTTTGCTGGAAATTGAGTCTCGCGAAAAACTAACGCTGGTGCCGGCGTCGTTTATGGAAATCCCGAAAAGAGGGGACGACCCGCTCGCTGACCTTCTTAATGAATTTAACGATTATGACTATCTCGAGACAGAGGCCCCTGAGGCGGTCATGGTAACCCCTCCGAAGGTCGCTCTGGGCCAGCGTGAGGATCAGATGATGGTTACGCTCGATAACCAACTTTCTGCCTTGCGTGAAGGCCTCCAGCGCATGCGTTTCTATCTCTCGGATGTGGATAACTCCCTCCAAAGATAGAGATTCCTCGCTAGACAACTTTCTCCAAATCCCCTAACTTTGAACTCCACCAAACTAGATTTAAGCCCAGGTGGCGAAATTGGTAGACGCACTACCTTGAGGTGGTAGCACCGTAAAAAGTATGCTGGTTCGAGTCCAGTCCTGGGCACCAAATACTGGTTGGGCGTTGGCCCAACATAAAAAAGCCCCGAAGATGTCACAGTCTTCGGGGCTTTTTTGTTTAAAAGCTGCCTCTAAAATGTGCCTCATAAAATAAGCTCGCCTTAACAATCAATTACATTCCGTATTTAAACAGCGCTTAACCCTGTGTATTAGCTTGGGCCTTCTATTTCTTAAGGAATTATTCAGGCGTTCGAATTCTTTACCCAACCGATCATAAGCCACATCATCATTTTTGGGAGTGCTGCTTATGCGCGGGTTTTTGTTGTCACTACTTGTTCTTTGTTCAAACGTTTCTTTTGCGAAAGACAAAAAAGCTAAGCCTAAAAATGAGTCTCCCAAAGAAAGCTACGATATAAGTCGAAGTGAAATTGATCAATTGCTTAATCTCAAGATCATCACCAAATCCCAGCATAAAAAACTTCTCGAATTTACCAAAAATTAATTAGCTCTCTCTACAAAGTAGGACGTATGTTGCTTAGAGAATTATTTGTTAAGTGTGCACTCTTTTGCCTTGTGATGAGTTTTAGCTCTTTCACATTTGCCGATAATGGTTATTGGATTCAACCCAATCCAGAACAACCTAGCTCACTAAATATACAAGTAGGCTCAACCACAACGATGAGTGGCAAAATTTGCGCGATGAAGAGAATCGGCAACACGACTCTTCAATGTGGTGCGATCAAAGACAAAAACGTACAAGTCTTTGCCACCTTTCCTGATGAAATGCAGGATGTCTCAGATCAGATCGTTATTCAAAAAAATACCAATGACTGGAGCTACCA
>JBIKNE010000214.1:0-4690 GCA_044358855.1 Bacteriovoracaceae bacterium
TTTCGTAGGATTCAATGTGACGATCAATCTTCGGATGCTCCTTACCTCGTGCCACTATTAGTCGAAGCAATCTCTGCTGGTACCCTTGATAATGAGCAAAAAGCTTGGCTAGAAGAACTCAAGTCTTGGAATATGATGGCAACACTTGATTGTCGTGTGTGCCCTGTCTATCGTCGCACCTTAGACATTGCTATGGAAAAACTGATGGTTCATGAAATCGGTTTTTGGCGTTTAGGAACAGAAAAAAATCAAGAATGGCAAACAACCACTCAGGCCGCTTTCAAAGATGCCTGGGGTGATCTAAAAGGAAAAGTCTGGCGTGATGTCCACTTAAATCCTTTCACTCATCTTTCTGGCCGCAAAGACTGGGTATTTACCCGTGAGATTCCTACTCGAGGTGATAAACACTCCGTAGATCCTGGCTCAGTGAAATGGAATGATGAGCGCAAAGTCTTTGATCATTTTTCAGGGGCCAGTGAGCGCTTAGTCGTGATGATGAATGATATTCCAGAAGTATGGCTTTCATTGCCTGGTCTCAACACACGCTATGATCAGGCCAACGGAAAAAATCCCTGGCAAGAATGGGCAGACTGTCGTCAAGAACGTGTCGAGTGGCCGATTGATTGGAAAGGGAAACAATTAGAGAAAGTTGAAATCGAGATGTAAAAATACAAAGGCCCAAAAAGAAGTTCTTTTTGGGCCTTAAAATATTAAGCTTTTTTCTTAGCAGCTTTTCCAGCAGAAATCTTAGCTTTGATTTTGCCTTTCTTCTTAGCTTGGGCCTTACGGCGGTTCATTTTAAGCATGCTTTTCTTGCGTCCCTGACCCATGTGTCCTCCAAGTGACATTAATTATGTAGAATTTGTAGAATATTTCTATTTAAAGATCAAGTTTGATTGATTGCAATACCATGCTTTTAGGCCCAAAATCGTCTCAGTTCTATAAAGGAGTGCATATGAAATTAGCAATTATGGCCTTTTTAATCTCGTTTGGTGCTTTTGCCCAAACTTGTAACTTGACCTATGAGTCCGGGCAACTTTCTTGGACGGCCTTCAAAACACCAAAAAAAGTTGGTGTGACCGCCAAATTCGATAAGTTTACCATCGCTCCAGGCACCAGCGGGAGCAGTGTCGAAACACTTTTAACGGGTGCAAGTTTTAATGTCGATACACGCTCGGTGAATTCTGGTGATAAGGCCCGTGATGCAAAAATTATCATGAACTTTTTTAAGCTAGCAGGTAAGGCAGTGACCATTACCGGTAAAGTTCTGGCTGCCAAAGAAGGTAAAGCACAAGTTGAACTCAATATGAATAACGTTAAACAAAATGTTGAGTTTGCTTACACGCTTGATAGCAAAACTAATGAGCTAAAACTTACCAGCAAGATTGATGTATTGAAGTTCACGATGCAAAAACACTTGGCCCAGATCACCAAGGCCTGCTATGAGAAGCACGAAGGCGTGACCTGGCCCGATGTTGACCTTCAGCTCACCACAACTTTGAAGAAAGTTTGTAACTAAGAGATCAATGTCCCTTTCTGTTCTAAGTATTGCTTAAATAATACACCCATCAGCAGCACTCCCACGAATAAGTGGGGGGGCTGCAAACTGGCGGGAAAGCCAAAGTAATTTAAGCCCACACCGCTTGCGATATTCAGCACCACTAATACCAGTAAGAAAATAGAGCGCTTAAAACCTGAGCCTGAGACATCTTGTTTGTAGAGTCTCACCATAGACCAAACCAAGACTCCGAAGAAAACGGCTGAGAACGAGCGATGGATATAGAACGATAGAGTCATCTCATTCATAACAGTCAGTCGCGTGGCGGCTTCGGTATCACGCAGTAGATGATCAACGGCTTCACGCACTTGAGTCCCCAATGCAACTTGAATCGCCCCAAGGAGGATGAGCACTTTTGTGAATCGCAGATTGGATTTATCCGCATGAAAATTAAGTCCAAAATTTTCTAAATCCATGCAGTATTTGTGCAAGTACTGCAGTCCAAATAGCAACACTAGGGCGAGCACCATATGGAGGGTGATAACAAAAGGTTTAAGGTGGGTTGAAACAACTAAAGCGCCCACTCCACCTTGTAAAATGATCAAAAGTAGCAGACCACCGCAGAACCAAGGAAGATTAGATTCTTTTTCAGTTTGCTTGAAGGATTTAACGAATACGATCAGTACCATAAAACCTAAAATGGCACCGAGTAAGCGGTTGAGATATTCGACCCAAGTTTTGAATGGATCAAAATCAGCAATGGTTTTACCGGCGACATGATAAAGATCTTTGTAATTATCTGGCAGCTCGGCGATGTCGACAGGGGGAATCCATTGTCCAAAACATTGTGGCCAATCCGGGCATCCCAGTCCTGATCCTGTCCCACGCACCACAGCACCGGCCAAGATTACGACATAGGTCATGAAAATAGTGAGTGCGACAAATTGACGAAAGGGTGCCATTGCTTGATTCCATGGAAACAATGAGAGTTCTTGATTAGCATAAACAAACTGGGCCGTTTTGGGGAGTCACTTCATGCATTTGGTTGAGAGTTTGTTATTAAGTTTTGCTCTCGGAGTAGACGCCATGGCGGTTGCTTTTGCCGTGGGCCTAGCTCACCCAGATAAAACGCATCGACCTGGACTCACCTTGGCGCTCTGGTTTGGAGGCTTCCAGGCGCTGATGAGTTTCTTAGGCTTTATTTTGACTCAGTATGTGAGCTTTATTTCTCAATGGGCCGAGAAGGGTGCGGGAGTTGTGTTTATTATTCTTGGGCTCAAACTTTTTTGGGATGCATGGCAAGACACTGATGATGTGCGAGTGCCACAATCTCACCATGCCTACTTCTTATTGGCGCTCGCCACGAGTATCGATGCTTTTGCAGCAGGGATTGCACTTACTGAAAAACGAAGTGCCTACATTACCATAAGCTTGATTGGAATAGTTGCCTTTGTAATGACCTGGGTGGGTGCAATTACTAGCCAACGAATGAAGCATCTTCCTGAGAAGTATCTTGAAATCATCGGCAGCCTTATTCTCATTTTCCTCGGCGTAAAATCACTCCTTTGATAACATAGAAGACTATGAAACTAACTCTCGCTGATTGCCGTAAGGCCTACAAAGTTTTGCAACCTATCATTAATCCAACTCCATTGGTGTACAACGAATGGTTGTCTGGTCAATTTGGTTGTGAGGTCTGGCTCAAGCTAGAAAATATGCTGCCCATCGGATCATTTAAAATGCGTGGGGCCACGTATAAAATTTCTCAACTTACCGCCGCTGAAAAAAAACGTGGAGTGCTCGCCGTCAGTGCCGGCAATCACGCTCAAGGTGTCGCGTGGGCGGCACGACGCTTTAAAGTTAAGGCCACCATTATCATGCCGGAAGGCTCGCCCTTAACTAAAATTCGTAACACTGAGGCACTCGGAGCCACGGTGATTCTTCATGGGAATTCCATTGAAGATGGCTTTAAGTTTGCCGAAAGCATGATGAAGAAAAAACCCATGACATTTGTTCATCCCTACAAAGATGAATTGGTAATGGCC
This sequence comes from Bacteriovoracaceae bacterium, assembly GCA_044358855.1. Lineage (GTDB taxonomy): Bacteria > Bdellovibrionota > Bacteriovoracia > Bacteriovoracales > Bacteriovoracaceae > UBA6144. The sequence goes on from JBIKNE010000214.1 coordinate 3,544, forward strand.
GGCCAAAGTACCGTGGGTTTTGAAATCCTAGAGCAACTCCCAGATGCAGATTATATTTTTAGTTCCATCGGTGGCGGTGGACTAGTTGCAGGAATGGGCACAGTCATCAAAGGTTTAAAGCCAAAGGTAAAAGTCATTGCCGGGCAGGCGAGTGGTTGTCGTGCGATGGTGGACTCGCTTAATAAAGGCCGCGTGATGCAAACTGATCGCGCTGAAACTTTTGCCGACGGAATTCGAGTTAAGATTGCTCATCCGGATATGTTTAATATTTTAGAAAAGGTAGTGGATGAGGCCCATGCTATCGATGACGAACAAACCGCATTGGCGGTGTTGCGTTTAATTGAGAGAGCACGAGTCATTGCCGAAGGTGCAGGAGCACTTCCGTTGGCCTTATTAAGCGCACTCCATCAAAAAAATCCAAAACGTTTTAAAGATAAAAAAATTGTGCTGGTGGTATGCGGTGGCAATATTGACGTGAATCTTCTTGAACGGATCATCGATCGAGGATTGATTGAAGGAAAACGCAAGGTACGCATCGCTGTCCCAATTGCCGATCGTCCGGGCACCTTGCATGCTTTGACAGGTATTATCAAAGACACCGGTGCTAACGTGTTACAAGTGGTTCATGATCGTGATTCGGAAGGGACGGGGATTACTGGGGCGAATGTATTGTTTACACTCGAAACGAAAGGTCCCGCGGAACTCAAGCTCTTACTAGATAAGTTGCAGCTCGATTTTCCGCGGGTCAAAGTACTCGATTAGCCTTTCTTCTTTTCTGGCTTAGCACATGCTCCGTCTTTGCAATCTGGACTTTTGCAGCAAGCTGATTTTTTGTCGCAAGACTCTTTGCTCGCGCAGCAGTCTTTTTTCATGCTGGCGCAGCCTGTAACGAGGAATGCACTCAACAACAAGTACGTGACAGTTTTCATTTTCATCCTTTGATAAACGGCTTAAAAGCTTATTGGTATTATCAAAGAAAATTTGAGAAAAATCACGTGTGAGAAAAATCATCCCAGGATAATTATGTTCGATTTTCTGAAAAAAAAGCCTAAAACACCCTACCAGCAGCTTGGTGCTGCAAATGGCTTGCAACAATTAGTCGATCATTTTTATTCCGTGATGGATACCGATCCCAAGGCCCACGAAT
>JBIKNE010000356.1:0-3295 GCA_044358855.1 Bacteriovoracaceae bacterium
TTTGGCAATTAAATTTAGGATTTCATCATCAAGATAAAAGTCTTTTTCCTGCGCTTTGGTTTTAAGAATGGCTATGCGCGTTTCAAGATCAGGTTGCTGAATTTCTACTGATAATGATGAGGCCAAGCGAGTACGAATTCTTTCTTCAATGCCAATAATTTCTTTTGGTGTCTTATCAGATGTGAAAATCAATTGTTTTTTACGACTGCTGAGATCATTGAAAATGTGGAAAAACTCCTCTTGAGTGCCAGTTTTTCCAGAAAGTTCGTGGATATCATCGATAATTAAAACATCTACACCTTGAGTATAGCGCTTACTGAAATCAGGACGTTTATTTGTCCGTGTCGCTTCAACATACTCATTCATCATATTGTTAAATGAAGTGATGCAAACACGTAGGTGCGGTCGGTGCTCGAGGATATGGTTCGCAATTGCGTGAATAAGATGGGTTTTACCTAAGCCAGAATTGCCATATAAATAGAGGCTTGGATAAATCATTCCGGGCTCACGAGCGACAGCGAGTGCTGAGGCGTTGGCGAGATTATTCGAAGAACCCACCACAAAATTGGTAAATTTCTTAGTTGGATCGATCATTCCATGAGCGGGCTTCAGCTCAGATTGTTCCATTGCCCGGCTAGTGATCGTTTGCTGTTTATCCTGCTGAGTAGGAATCAAATCAGGCAAAACAAAGGTATTGTCTCGTGCGGAAACAGTTTTTTTGCCCGCGTCTTGTGCCTCGTAGCTCTTCAGAATGCTGTCGTCATTTGAACTCAGACTAGTGGTGCGAACACCGAATGTTTTAAAGTCGATCTGATATTCACGGCCAAGTGTCTCAACCACGGCTTTCTTAACAATCGTGAGGTATTGGCTCTCAATAACTTTTTTTATGAAGTTAGTTGTAACAGTGAACTCGATGCTCTGTGCGTCTAAGTTTGAAACAGTAAAAGTATCTGAGAAGTAAGCTGAAAACTGACCCGGATTTACGTAATTACGGATAGATTCCTTCAGCTCGTGACCCAAAAGTCGTAATTCATCTGTATCTACCGATGAGGTAGCAGGATTCTCGTTTTTAGGTGGAGTGCTGGCTTCGCGTTGCGAAACACCATTTGGCGTAGGCGTTTGAGATAGGTTGAAGCCCGCTTTCGGCTCTTTTTCCTCATCCCATTTCAAAAATTGATCAAATAGAAATTTTTGGGTCATGTGTCCGCAGTCAAATTTTTGTGGATGGGTTAGGTAACATTGTGCTGGCCGATTTTCAACTAAACCCGTAAACAATTCCCTACTCGCATAGAGTCACAGAATACAAAAATTATTGACCGCAATAAGCATTTCCGGTACCCATAGAAACCTTTAATTGTTCGCCCTGGAAGGAATACCATGAAGAGAATTAGAACTTGGCAGCCAAAGAAAACAAAACGTCTCCGTGACCACGGATTCCTTAAGCGTATGTCTACGAAAGGTGGTCGCGATGTGATCAATCGTCGTCGCGCTAAAGGCCGTAAACGCTTAACTGTAGCGACTGGAACGAAGTGATTTCGCAGGGTAAATCTTTAACTTTCTCAAAGATTTACCGTATCCAGCAAAAAAGAGATTTCGAGTATCTGAGAGAACGGAGCAAAAAAAGCTTCGTTCCTCCGCTCGTTGCTTATACCAAGACTTCGCGTCTTGGTGTTGTGCATTCTCGTCTTGGTTTAAGTGTATCAACTAAGCAGGGCGGAGCCGTTGTTCGCAATAGGATTAAGCGAATCTTAAGAGAAGAATTTAGACTTAGCCCTCAAAAGCATGAGAAGGGCCTTGATATTCTTATTGTGGCTGCACAAAAAATTACTGACGAAAAAAAGCTACGTGATTCTTTTAAGCAGATTCTTCAATCGCTATGAATCGCTTCTTTCAATTACTCATACGCGCATATCAATTAGTGCTCTCACCGTTTCTGGGTGGGCAATGTCGATTTCATCCCAGTTGCTCACATTATGGATATGAATGCTTTGAGCGGTTTTCACTTCCTAAAGCGCTATGGTACACCGTTAGGCGCATATCACGTTGTCATCCATGGCATGCAGGCGGAATTGATCCCGTGCCAGATAAGTAATTCGAAGGAATGGTAAAATATGGATTCTAGTCAAAAAAATGCTCTTTTCGCGGTGGTGCTTTCTGGCCTAATTCTCTTTGGCTGGCAGTACTATTTTGCTCCAAAAATGGCTCCAGTGGCACCTAATGCGGCCCCTGTTTCTCAAACAGCTGTAACAGAAGCAGCTCAAGTGACCGCCAGTGGTCCTATAGAACCATCGATCAATTCACGTGAATTGAGTCTTGGAAATGATGCTCTCAATTTGAGTTTTACGAGCAATCTTGCAGTCAAATCAATGAAGCACACGCAAGCGCGTTTCGCATTTGAAGATGTTGTTGGAAGTGAGCATCCCTTGTTGATTGAGATTGCTCCTGAAGGGCAGAAGTTTGTAGCGCTCAATCTCGAAACGGTTGAATCTTCAGAGACAAAATGGGTAGGTCGAGATGCCGCAACAGGTGTCACAGCAACTTTCCTCATTAATGGTGGAGAGAAAGTTGGAATCACCATTACGGCTCCTGCACCTTTCAAATATCGTCTTAATTTTACCTCTACCAGTAAGAAGCTTGAGAATGGACAAGAGCGCTATTTCTCTTTCTATAACGACAGTCTTAATCACTGGACTGTCGGTGACGAAGAGCTCACAGACACGAAGGTAAGTTGGGCCGGTATTGATTTTAATTATCATCTTTTTGGTGTCAGTTTTGCTGAAGCTCCAGGACTTGTGTTGCGCGGTTTAACTGATAGCCGTTTTCAACTTTTCCCAACATACACAGTCACTGAATTGAGCTTCGATCTGCTCTATGTGAAGAAAGAATATAACTATCTCACGGCAATGGGCCGCGATCTCAAACATGCTGTTGATTTTGGTTTTTGGGGTTTCTTTGCGGAGCTCATTCTACGCGGTCTACAATTCTTCTATAGCCTCATTCCTAACTATGGAATGGCGATTATTTTCCTCACTTTTGTTGTTCGTTTGATCACTTTCCCTCTGCAGTACAAGAGCTTTGTCAGCATGAAGAAAATGCAGATCATTCAACCAGAGCTGACCAAATTGAAAGAAAAATTCAAAGACGATCCGATGCGTATGCAGAAAGAAAGCATGGAACTCTTTAAGCGCTCTGGAGCAAATCCTTTGGGTGGTTGTTTGCCGATGTTGTTGCAGCTTCCAGTCTTTTTTGCCTTCTATAAAGTGCTTTATTCAGCGGTGGAATTAGTCGATGCTCC
>JBIKNE010000004.1:0-16571 GCA_044358855.1 Bacteriovoracaceae bacterium
GATCTTTTGTAGGTTTTGTATATAAGTGGGTCCAACTGAGACCGATCCAACTTCTAAAATGGATCTTCCCATCTTCGATGGATTTAATACGGCCATCATCTGAGCTCTCTTTCATGATGAGGGCATGGTCTCGACGAATGGTGTAGCGAATCTGACCGTCACAGCCAATAAATAAATCACTCTCGACTTCACGCTTAGTGGGATCCATCGAGAAACGATAACTGATCCAGTGACCTGCGAGATTTTGTGCCGTGATTTCTTTCTTAACTTTCTCGGGTACTGAAGCACAGGCCGCGAGAAGTGTGAGAAAAACTAGATACTTCACTTAACCCGCTCAACCTTAGCGCCTAGTCCTTTAAACTTAGCCTCAAGATCTTCATAGCCGCGATCAAGATGGTAAATACGCTGAATATCTGATTGACCGTGAGCTGTCAGCGCAGCGAGGACGAGAGCGGCTGAAGCGCGCAGATCAGTGCACATCACCGGAGCAGCTGAGAGCGACTCCACACCTTCAATCAAAGCGGCATTGCCCTTGAGCGTGACTTTGCAACCCATGCGCGTGAGTTCTGGAACGTGCATGTATCGATTCTCAAAAATCTGTTCGGTGATGATCGAGTTCCCTTCACACAAACACATCAGTGCCATCATTTGCGCCTGAACATCTGTTGGAAAACCTGGAAACGGAGCTGTTTCAATCACGGCCCCTTTCAAGCGACCCGAAGGATGAACTTCTACTCCGTCTTCGAGACGAGTGAGTTTCGCGCCCATCTTCTCCAGCGTTTCAAGGACGGCTTCGAGTGTCCATGGTTCAAAACCATTGACCACAATATTCGAGTTCGCCATGAGGCCCGCGATAATAAATGTCGCCGCTTCAATACGATCCCCTATCGGGCGATAAGCTTTGGTGGCAGCGTATTTTTTTTGCGTGTTCGTTCCGACAATTCGAATGCGCGATGTTCCCGCTCCTTCCACAGTCACTCCAAAGTGAATGAGGAAATTGGCGAGGTCGACAATCTCTGGTTCACGAGCGGCGTTTTCAATAATCGTTTCACCATCGGCGTAGACGGCGGCCATCATGAGGTTCTCGGTAGCACCCACTGATGGAAATGAAAGCGATAACTCACAACCTTGCAGGCGCTCACACTCGGCTAAAATATAACCCTGCTCGATTTGGATCTTGGCACCCATTTTTTCGAGATTGGTGAGATGGATATCAACCGGACGTGCTCCAATGGCACAACCACCAGGAAGAGAAACTTTTGCTTTACCAAAACGCGCCAAGAGAGGTCCCAAAACCAAAACAGATGCGCGCATAGTTTTGACCAGGGCGTAGTCCGCCACAAGGTTATGAACGTTCGAGCTATCAAGTGTCATGCTCTTGCCATCGCGCTCGACTTTCACCCCCATGCTCTCTAACAGCTTGATGATGGTGGCAACGTCGTTAAGTTTAGGAACATCAACGAGCTTCACCGGTGTTTCAAAGAGAAGTGCTCCCGCTAAAATAGGAAGCGTGGCATTCTTGGCGCTTGAAACAGTGACTGTTCCGTTTAAGCGACCAGGGCCAGTGACGAGTAGTTTATCCATAAATCATCCGGTAAAAGTTTTGGTTATTTTAGCTTCAAGCGAGAGCGAAATGCAGCTAAGAATTATGCTGTTCCCATGGGAGCACGCGGCGCAAAAGCGACTAAGAAGCGCTCACGTCCCGCTAGATCCTGCTCGATCTTAACCTCGGTGAGTTTTTCTTCTTTCGCCCACTGAGCACAGAGTTGCATTTTGTCTTCGTGGCCTTCCATCATAAATACGCCGTCAGCGGTAATATGACGGGCCACACCGTGAAAGAGACGGCGAAAAAATGTTTCATACTGAGAGTCATCAACATAGAGCGCGAGATGCGGTTCAAACTGATGGGTTTTTTGATGCACGCTTTTTTGTGCCAATGAGCTGGGAATATACGGAGGATTAGAGACGATCACATCAAAAAGTCCGGTGATTTTTTGCCACAGATCACTCTCCAGGGTTGTCACTGCAAGGCCCAAGCTGTTGGCATTATCCTGAGCGAGTTTCAGCGCTTCAGGCGCAATATCAGTCAAAGTCACATGTAAATCTTTATGCTGATGCTTGAGAGCAAGTCCAAGCGTACCCGGACCAGTTCCTAGATCTATTAAACGCTTCCACTGAGGATTTTTTTTGATGATGTTCGAGAGTTTTTCAAACAGCAATTCTGTTTCGATACGAGGAATCAAAACATCGGGCGTAACTTTTAGTTTGATGTGAGCGAATTCGGCGTAACCTAAAAGATAAGCAAAAGGAGTGCCTTTAAGAAGCTCAGTGCCGTCGCCACCGATCTCTTGGGCCTCGCGCAGAAATCTTTCTAAAGTGAGGCCCGGGTAATTGTCTTGGAGAAGAACTCGATGCTCTTCAAAAAAAGAGCGCCAGTTCATTACATATCCCCTTCACCCTGCAACAGAATCGCCTGGTTGTGAGCGATCAAAGGCTCAATCACACCATCGAGATCTCCATTCATAATGGCATCGATATTAAACACCGTGAGATTGATGCGATGATCAGAAACGCGACCTTGCGGGAAATTATATGTACGAATGCGCTCAGAGCGATCTCCTGTACCGACAAGACCCTTACGAGTTGAGGCGATTTCATTGTGACGCTTTTGCACTTCCATATCATAGAGCTTGGCGCGCAGAATCTTGAAGGCCTTGTCTTTGTTTTTAAGCTGCGAGCGCTCATCTTGCATAGCAATCACAATTCCTGATGGCATGTGAGTTAGACGAACAGCTGAGTCGGTAGTGTTAACCGACTGACCACCGGAGCCGCCTGAACGATACACATCAATACGAACGTCGTTCATATTGATTTCAACATCACCGACTTCATCCGCTTCCGGCATGATTGCCACAGTAATTGTGGAAGTATGAACACGACCCTGAGCTTCTGTTTCAGGAACACGCTGAACACGATGAACGCCTGATTCATATTTTAGACGAGAGTAAACTTTATCACCGCTGATGGTGCCGATGACTTCTTTAATTCCGCGATCACCTTCCGAGATGGATTGTACATCGACGCGCCAACCTTGTGTGGAAGCGTACTGACGATACATCCGCCAACACTCTGCCACAAAGATACTCGCTTCATCCCCACCCGCACCGGCACGTAGTTCAATCACCACGTTTTTTTCATCCGCAGGGTCTTTCGGGAGAAGCAGGAGTTTGAGTTCTTGCTCAATGGGGGGAAGCTTGGCTTCCAGTTCTGCGAGCTCTTCTTTCGCCATATCGCGCATGTCTTCATCTTTTTCAGTCTGAAGAATTTCTCTGTTACCGGCGATATCTGCGACGAGTTTTTTGTATTCGCGGTATTTGATAACCAAAGGTTCAATCGATGAGCGCTCTTGGTTAATTTGGCGCATTTCATCAGTGCGATCATAGAGACTTGGGTCTCCCAAGCGCTCAGTTAACGTTTCATAGCGTCTTACGACAGCATCAATTTTATCGAACACAGCAGGGCCCCTAGTTACTCTAAAAAATCTTTTAAACGGGAATTGTTATCGGCGATATCGCCTAAGGATTGAAGATCCACTTCCTCTAAAGAGAGCACTTTTTTATCAGCGTCCTTGAGGTTGTATTTCTCTTCTAAGAACAAGACGGCCTTAATCGAAGCCAAGGCCACTTCTAGTTGTTTGTCATCTGGTTCACGTGTGGTGAGATTCTGCAGCAGCATACCTGGTGCACTCATAGCGCGTGCCCACCAAGCAGTTGAACACTTACCAGCGGCTTTAATAATTTCGTAGCTCACACCGGCGACAGGCAACATCAAGACTACTTTGAAAGCTGCTGCCACTACGTGACGCAGAATCGTAGGGAGTCCCTGCCCGATAGGTACCACGGTGAAAACCGCTGAGAACAAAATGATGGAGACAATAATCAAAAAGAAGAGAAACGAGGTACCACAACGAGGATGCTGCGTAGTGAACTTCTTAGCATTCTCAACAGTGAGTGGAAGATCGGCTTCAAAAACCGAAATCGATTTATGTTCAGCGCCGTGATATTGAAACACACGTCTCACATCCGGCATAAAACCAATCAACCAAATATACAAAATGAAAATAGCAGCTTTGATTACACCATCAACGGCGTGGAAGGCAAAACTATCGAGTCCCCAATCACGCCCAAGGTACTCACCTAATAAAGCCGTTAAGGCATGAGGTAAAAAGACAAATAAGGCGATACCAAAGCCCATGGAGATGGCCATGGTGAAGAAAGTGGCAAAATCAACTTTTTCAGTTTTCTTTTTTCCGGCTTCGTACTCCGCTTCAGTTTTACCCTTGGCGAGCGCTTTCGCTTTAAGTTCAGCATCCATCGAAACGTTAGCTGAATAATTCAGGGAAACAATCCCATTGGCCATGGTTTCAACCAACATCAGAACGCCGCGAAGAATCGGTTTTTTAAAAAACGGAAAACGTTTTGAGAGTCCAAACCACTGATCACGACGTAAACGGATAGCGCCATCGGGAGTTCTGACTGCGACGACAAAAGCGTTCGGTGAACGCATCATCACGCCTTCAATAACAGCTTGCCCGCCAATCGCAGCGTACTGTTTAGAAACCAAGAGAGTAAGGCGGCGCCAAAGATTCATATTAGCCGTTCATCTTATCTAGGAAAGCGATATTTGTTTTAGTGTCCTTGATACGTTCAAGGATAAATTCCATCGAATCCATAGTGTTCATCGGTTGAAGAACACGACGAAGAACGAAGACGCGCTGAAGATCTTTCTGATCCATCAAGAGGTCTTCCTTACGCGTGCTCGACTTGTTGATATCAAGACATGGGAAGATACGCTTCTCCATGAGTTTACGATCAAGTTGAATTTCTGAGTTACCGGTACCTTTGAATTCTTCAAAGATAACTTCATCCATACGAGAACCTGTATCGATGAGGGAAGTGGCGATAATTGTGAGAGAGCCACCGTTTTCAATGTTACGAGCGGCTCCGAAGAAGCGCTTCGGTTTGTGAAGTGCGTTTGAATCCACACCACCAGAGAGAATCTTACCAGATGGTGGAACGACAGTGTTGTAAGCACGGGCAAGGCGCGTGATTGAATCCAAGAGGATTACCACGTGCTGCTTAGCTTCGACCAAGCGCTTAGCTTTCTCGATGACCATTTCGGCTACCTGAACGTGACGAGTCGCCGGTTCATCAAACGTTGATGAAACCACTTCAGCACGCACGGTGCGCTTCATGTCGGTTACTTCTTCAGGACGCTCATCGATCAAAAGCACGATGAGTTTAACTTCTGGATGATTATCAGCAATGGCGTTAGCGATATCCTGCATTAGAACCGTTTTACCGGCCTTGGGAGGAGCAACGATCAAACAGCGCTGACCGAAACCTTGAGGCACAAACAAATCAATCACTCGTGTCGAGTAACTGTTTGGTTTGTTTTCAAGATTGATGCGCTTGTTTGGATAAAGCGGAGTTAAGTTATCAAAGAGAACGGTGGTACGACGATTATCAGGGGACTGGTAGTTGATATGATCAACTTTCAAAAGTGCGAAGTAGCGCTCCCCTTCTTTAGGTGGGCGAATCTGGCCTTCAATGGTGTCACCGGTACGAAGACCGAAGCGGCGAATCTGTGAAGGGCTGACATAAATATCATCGGCACCTGGAAGATAGTTATATGAAGGAGAACGCAAGAAACCGAAACCATCGGGGAGAATTTCCAAAACACCGTCACCAAAAATTTCGATATTGTCTTTTGCTTTCTTAGTAAGAAGAGCAAAGATCAATTCATGTTTTTTGAGGTTTGCGGGGTTCTCGATCTGAGCTTCTTCCGCCATCTTGGTTAATTCTTCGATGTCTTTTTCGCGCATTTCACTTAAGTGCATGGGTTCTCCTGCTGAGACTTAATAACAAAAACAAATATAGGTTCGAAATTCATCATGTATGGAAATGATTGGGGTAATTTTATGCGCCAAATTTATCGGGAGCAGCGAGCGCGGTTGAATGACCGAATGAGTTTATTTTGAAGTGCGAACGGTCTTTTGTCAATCAACTCGTTAAGCTTGAATTGCGAGCACTCCTGTTATTTCGGCATGTTATGCCTATTGCCTCTTCCGTATATTTTCCGTACAATTAATTCATGCGAAAAATAATTCACATCGACATGGACTGCTTCTTCGCCGCGGTGGAAATGCGCGAGAATCCCGCCCTAAAAGATGTTCCATTGGCGGTCGGAGGTTCGGCCGCTCGTCGTGGAGTCATCTCGACTTGCAACTACGTCGCCCGCAAATTTGGCGTGCGCTCCGCCATGGCGACGGGTCTGGCATTAAAGCTTTGTCCAAACCTTGTGGTAGTGGGCCACAGCTCTCGTAAGTACTCTGAGGCCTCGGCGATAGTTTTTGATATTTTTCATCAGTACACTGATCAAGTTCAATCCGTTTCAATTGATGAGGCCTATCTTGATGTGACACATGCCGATCTGCCTCACGGCAGCGCTACACTATTAGCAGAGAAGATTCGCGCCGAGATTTTTGCCAAGACGCAGCTCACAGCTTCAGCTGGTATTGCTCCTAATAAGCTGCTGGCGAAATTAGCGTGTGAACGCAACAAGCCCAATGGTCAATGCACCGTCGCTCCAAAAGATGTGGCGGCTTTTATGCATGATCTTCCACTCGCAAAAATTCATGGCATCGGAAAAGTCACCGCGGACTATCTTAAACAACTAGGCTTTCTCACCTGCAAAGATATTCTACCTCTTTCACGTTTTGAATTAGTTGCGCGCCTGGGTCGCTTGGGCGATATGCTTTACGAGGCCTGTCGAGGAATTGATGACAGAGAAATTGTTACTGAATGGGAGCGCAAAAGTTTGAGCGTTGAGACCACATTTGCTAAAGACCTCGCCGATCCTGATGAAATGAAATTGGCCTTGCATGAATTGGTAGAAGATTTAAAAGGATCTCTCGTGGAGTACTCAGATAAAAAAGTCCATGGCCTCCAAGTGAAGATCAAATACCACGACTTCAGACAAACCACTATTGAGCGGGCCGGAAGTGTAGTCGATTTAGAAACTGCCTGGAGTCTGCATCTAGAACGCTGGACACGTGATCCCTCGCCTGTTCGATTACTCGGCGTTGGTGTGCGCTTTTGTCCTGAAGAAGAGAATCCTCAGCTCTCTTTTGACGCCCTCGAGATGGCGGTGTAGAACGACACCATGGATTTACACGGAAGACGGGTACTGGCAATTGATTGGGGCGAAAAGTTTATTGGGATTGCCACTCACCATGTGGGTTTTGATCCGATGATTCTTGCCTACGGCCGCATTAAAGGCGGACCATTTCCTGATGTATGGCGCGAACTCAAAAAGATTTTTGATAATGAATCAATTGATGAAGTGGTGGTGGGTGTGCCATTTTTAACGGATGGGAAGGCCGGCTCCTCTACTCACAAGGCACGTGAGTTCTTGAATGAACTCGTCAAAGTTTGCCCACTGCGCATTCATGAACAAGACGAAACTCTCTCCACCTATGAAGCCGAAGAGCGCATGAAACGCTCACCACGCTATAATTTCCAAGTGAACTTGTCCGAGATTGATGCTGTTTCTGCCACCGTTATCTTAGAAGATTTTTTACGCGCACAAGGCGTCTCCGATTTATAATTAATCCATGATTAAAAAAACACTGCTTTTTACCTTAGTGGTCGCACCACTGACTGCTGCTCTTTTAATTGGAGTCACCGTTTGGTTTCTCTATCAGCAAAAGTACCAAGGGCCTGAAGTCGTTTTCACTGTGCGCCCAGGAGACACTTTTGGACAAGTGAATGCGCGCTTAAGCCAACAAGGAATTATTTCTAATCCTCGTTTGTTTCATTGGATGGCCCGCTACAAACAAGTGATGGAAAAACTTAGAGCAGGTCCATTCACAATTCCCAGCAACTCAACAATGCCCCAAGTCCTCGATGTGCTCGTCTACGGTCAACCCAACCTGAGTGGCGTGACCATTCCTGAAGGCCGCAATATGTATCAAGTGGCAGGCCTTCTTGAAGAAGCAGGCTTTGGAACTAAGTCGAGTTTCATCGATCTCATGAAAGATCCAAGCTTCATTCAGAGCTTAGGCGTAGAGGGACCAACGCTTGAAGGTTATCTCTTCCCCGAAACTTATAAATTTGCTCCTGGAACTTCTGAGCGAGAAATTCTCTCCAGCATGGTGCAACTGTTTCGCCGCAAGGTGGGAACAATTGCTGAAGGCCATCCCTTTTTAAAACCACATGAAGTGGTGATTCTGGCATCAGTTGTTGAAAAAGAAACGGGTGCTAAAGAAGAGCGCCCACAGATTGCTTCAGTATTTTTAAATCGCTTAAAAAAACGCATGCGCCTAGAAAGTGATCCCACTACTATTTATGGCATGTGGGAAAATTATAACGGCAATATTCGTAAAGATGACTTGCTACGCCTGACACCTTATAACACTTATAAAATCCCCAGACTTCCATTGGGGCCAATTGCTAATCCCAGCCTTGAAGCCATTCAAGCTGTGATGAATCCTGCTGAGACTGAATATCTATTTTTTGTGTCAAAGAATGATGGAACACATGTCTTTACTAAAAACTATCAAGACCATGTGGAAGCAGTTAATGAGTGGCAAAGGAAGCGTACAAATCGAACAGGGAAATCGTGGCGTCAGTTGAAGCAGTAGCTTCATCTGTAGTCGGGCATGCTTTAACATCTTCATAGACTGTGCTTTGTGTTCCTTCGGCCCAAACAAAAACATTTGTGTCACCAGTGTTCCAAGCTGTACGCGGTGAGAACTGGACAAAAATTTTATTCATCACATCGGTTTCGACTCGACTTACCAGTCGTGCTCCGCGATCAAAACCCAATTTAAGCTTCCAGGCCGGCAAAACCATCGAGTAAGTATAGCGCTTTGTTCCACGGCCAACTTGATCAATCCAGCCTTTAATGTTGTTCATACACACAGGCACCAACTTAATTCCATAACTGGCTTCATTAGGATTTTTTACGAGCTGCGCGTCCCACTTAAAGTACGGACGAAGCGTATTCACTTCTTTGGCAATTTCGCCTCTGGAATATTGATAAGGCACTTCTGTATTGAGCATTTCTGAACGCTGGCGATCGACCTGGCGATAGTCTAGATCCTTGAAACAATCTCTCTCCGTAGCAGGGTCACTTTCAAGAACTGAAGGAAGACAAGCGGCACTTGAAGCATGAACCAATGACGCTAAAGGTTCCACCATGAGGCCTGAATTATTTAGGAAATCCACTAGGGTTTTATCCACTGGCTGAGAAACCATCCCTCTCCAGCGACCTTGCGGACTCAAAAGAATTGAACCTGTATTACCCTTCTTAAATTCACAACCACTTAAAGTCATCACCGGTGAGAAAGCAGAATTAGAGATAGGATTCACATAACTGTTCAAGACGATTTGACAGTCTTGCTTACGGATAATACCGACTTCATCATTGTCCGCGTCTACCTTCCACATTGTGAGATATTTTCTGTCTTCGGTAGCGTCACGACTTAATCTGAAAGAGCGACGATAAACCGGCTCACTTAACTCGATATAGCTAATGTCATTGCGCCAAAGGATAGGGTCATTGCCTGGAATCTGACTTGCTAACAGCAATCGCTTACAACCGACACGACGAGACTCACTAAAGCCTGAGCGGGCAAAAAACACATGAACATCTTTTTGGCAGCGACTCTCTTCGGTCGCGAGACGTAGGCTCTGGGTCAAGCAAGATGAAGACGTCGCCAAGGTCACTGAGTTGACCAAAAAACCAGTACAGAATTTAAGTTTGTTTTTGTCGACGATGGCTACTTTCGCCATGCCACCAGGACAGGCGAGTCCATTGTCACAGTCCACCGTCTGCTTCATTAATAGTGCTTCCATCTCACCATTAATAGGATCAACAGTACGAACTGGGTCGCGTTGGTTTATCTCTGCTTTCTTTCCGCAACCCAACCCGACCAATAAGGTCAGGGCAAGCGGCAGCAAATGAAGCCATGTGGCCTTGGTTAAATGCAAGGTCAGCCCTTAGTAAATGTGTATCCTAATGCCACCTTAACGAGGCACCCCCGTTCCTGTCAAAACAAGTAGGCCGTTTGAGTAATTTTTTACCCTTAAAAGGTGAAGTTTTAGGTCTTTCTTGCCGATAAGGCAGGTCACTTGAGGTGAACCCTGTCACCCCTTAGAATAGATGGGTCAGGGGATTACTCAGATAAGTGATTGGAAGAAGGAGTCTTTATGGACAAGAAAAAGCTAGAACACTTCAAAGCGATACTTCTTAAGCATCGCCAGCAAGTCATGAGTGGAGGTCTTTTAAACAATTCAGAAGACTTACACATCTCTGAAGAGGATCTCTCTGACGAGACTGATCTTGCTACCTCGCTTATCTCTCAGCAGATCTCCTGCTCGATTCGCGATCGTGAGATTTTGAAACTTCGTCGCATCGACTTGGCACTTGAACGAGTATCTGACGGTACTTTCGGTCACTGCGAAGAGTGTGATGATGAGATTGGCATGAAGCGCTTGGAGAATCAGCCATGGGCCGAACTCTGCATCGTACATGCTGAAGAAAAAGAGCGCGCCGAAGCGCAGATTTTCCGCCAAGCTTAATACGGCGACATACAAAACAACATAAAAATGAAGAAGGCCCGCATCTTGCGGGCCTTCTTGCATTAGGGGGGAAAGAAAGAGAGCTATTCGCAATGAACGTCATCAGAGACGACGTCGATAGTGATTGTTTTGTTTTCCTCGTAAACGAGCCCAAGTGAGAACTCATAAACGTTTACATAAATACGCTCGCGTTTAACTTGATCATCTCCTGGTGCCCATAATACGACGGTATAGCTGGTATCAGCAAAATTCTGATCAAGTACAACTTTTTGAATTTCAACACTCTCAATTCGAATAACTGAAAGGTGAGAAGTATCGCAATTTTTCAACATCTTCTTCTCAATCATATCGAGAATGTATGTAGGGATTTTTGCAGCAAGATTTTCACCACGGTATGATCCACGCTCGATTCCATTACCATCAGCATAAGCTGTGGTTGTGAGAACAAGGAGCAAGGCAAGAAGCTTGAGCATAAGCACCCTTTTTGAAGTTGAGCCGTTTTACTTGTGCAAAAGCCTCCAGCAAAGTCTCAAGTTTTTAGACTGTCTTCCGATAGGAGACTCATGGGTAAGCTGGCGCATAAGCTCAAAGAAATCCAAACGCTACAAGGCCATTATTCGGCTAAGTCATTTCACCAGGAATTAATTCGTGGGGGGCTGGAATGCAACTACCCCTACTTCATGCGAATCTTGCAGGCCAAGCTCTTGCCGTCCGCAGAGATTGTTCATCAGATGGCAAAAATTATTAAAACTCATCTGGGTGAAGAACTGGTGAAAGCCTTTTGCCAGGATCAATTCCCCGATTATGATCATCTCTTTCCGGTCGATGATTTGGTGAAGCTGAAAAAGAAGGAAGAGCCGAAAATTGTGCTGGATAGAAAAAGCCTAACTCTACGCCAAGTCGATGTGATCGGACGAAGTCAGTTGCATTACCATCTCTTCGTCTTGCTCACACTTGCAAGAACACCTATTGAACTCAGTGAGCTTAAATCACTAATCAAAGAAGCAGGCCTGCAAAAAGCCATTGATGAAATGGAACAAGGACAGATTCTCATTCAGCAGAATCAAAAAATCCAGGCCGCTTTTCCTGATGTGACTTTTCCGAAAGATGATTCACTCAAAGAGCTTTATAAAAAAATGGATGAATGGGATTTGAGTTTTGGCGAGAAGTTCAATCTCACTCCGGTAATCAAGCGCATGCAGATACGTCGAATTTCGTGGCGCTACCTCAATCTCAT
The DNA here is from genome assembly GCA_044358855.1 of Bacteriovoracaceae bacterium. GTDB lineage: Bacteria > Bdellovibrionota > Bacteriovoracia > Bacteriovoracales > Bacteriovoracaceae > UBA6144. The sequence goes on from JBIKNE010000004.1 coordinate 11,884, forward strand.
TGAATCACATTTAAATTTAGTGTTTGAAATGATTCGCTCATCAGATGAATTAGATACCAAGCACAACGACCACATCATTCATCTGCAGCTGGTACTTAAACAAGGCAAAGTCCCAGGCTAGGGCCGACACTGCCAACTTTGCTCACGACACATTTTAGCCAACTCGATGAGCTGCATCCCTTGCTTCTTAAGTGTTTCCGATTTGAGAAGTTGAAGTGGTGCTGCCATCTCGGCAATTAACTTATATTTGAAGAAAGCAAAGCCGGTGGCGTAGCGGAGCGGATCATCATAGAGTTTATCACTGACATGAGCGCGCATCGCCATCACATGAGGAAAACGTGCTTCATTGACCCATTGAGCGGCGCGAGCTTTAAAACTTAGATTTTCTTCAGGTGTGGTGGAGCGCCAATAAACAGTACTCTCTTTTTTTCCAAGACTTCCCATAAATTCAGCGACGTGATGGTGATAAACCTGGTCTTGTAATGCCAGACGCTCAAACAGCTCAACCACAGTATGAAGCCTAGAAGCTTTATAGTTTTGTTGAATTGCTAACAGCAGCATGTCACTATTTTTTGGATAACAGGCCAGCGCTTGCTCAACAATCTCATCACTATTCACTTTCTTTTTTTCAAATTGATCAACCAGGCGAGAATAAAAAGTCGGCTGACGACAAGTTTTAGTAAGATCTTTTATATAAGATTGCGCTTCTAATTGAAGACCTACATCAATCAAGAGTCCCCAGCGGGTCAACTCGACTTCCTCATTAGAAACAGAGGGTTTTCTCCAGGCAACCTTAGCTTTTAAATCCAAAGGTGAAGATTGCGCAGAAATATAAAGCGCCATCCAATGACGAGATTCCAAATTTTTATCATTCACAGTCATGAGTGCTTGAACGGCTTCGGAATTGGCTTTCAATTTAAATTGAGCGAGTCCCAACCCAGCTTTTAATTCTTCAGATTGCGGATGTTTTCCGAGTCCTTGCTTAAACACTTCGCGCGCTTTCTTCCAATTCTTATCGCCGCCATAAGCATAACCTAGTGCCGTGATTGCCTTAGCATTCTGTTGCAGAGATTGCGACAAGTCGTAATAGGCCTTAATGGCCTCAGTAAATTTACCATCACGAGTGAGACGTGTAACAAAAGCTTCGCCTTCTAGCTCGTCATAGCTCTTAAGCTCCTCTGGAGTGAGGGCAGCACGAACACTAAAAGAGAACAATAAAACAAAAATTTTAATCCAGTTCAAAGTTTACCTTATGCTTAACCCACATGACTGAAGGTTTACCTTGTTCAATTCCAGCTTGATAGCTCCAGGTACGAACTGCTTTTTTGGCGGCTGCTTCAAATACACCAGGTGGTTTTGCCTCGAGCACCTGCATCTCACCCACTTTTCCATCAGCTAACACCTGAACTCGTAGCAGAACAAATCCCGTGACACCTTGTGATTGGGCCAGACTGGGATATTGTGGTGGCGATGAGCGTGTCAGTTTAGGTGCGCGAGTTTCATCCGAGCCTTCTTGCACTAAAGCTTCGGCTCGCACTTCACCTTGTGCCATAGCCACACCACCAGGACCAGCTCCGTCAGAGACTACTCCAGCTGTGAGACTCGCTAATCCATCACTCCCGCCTGCGGTCGCAGGAGCTAGACTATCAGCAAGGCCCGCCAGCGGTGGAAGTGGCGGAGGAAGTTCTTCTTTGACTTCTTCCAGCTCAACTGCAATAGGTGCCATCACCTTCTTGGCCGGCTTGATGTCCTGAAAAAGCTCGTGAGGAGGGCGCGCCACTGCCAAGAGCACTCCTAGAGCGAGTGCTTGTGGCAAAAGTAGCGCTGGTAATCCCCAGTGAGCAGACTTCATTTATGCCCTCGCAAGCGCCACAAAGAGTGCGACAACTGTCAGCATGATCAAAACCATCACTAGACCGGGTGCCATATCAGCGGCACGCTCTTTCCAGCCAGCATGAGTTTTAAGAGGGCTTTGCTGAAAGGAAGGATCAAAAAGCAAAAGCTCATTGCCTGCAAGTTTCTCTACAGCTTTGAGCCACTGAGAATCATAAGGCGCAAGCATAAAGGTGTTTCCACCTTGCACACCATAGGCGCCAAAAAGTCCAAGTGCCAGAACATCGCCTTTCACAAGTTTTCCATCGGTATCGAGGAAAGCATGAGAACGTAGGCTTGGCTCCCCTAGAACTTTTAGGATCATCAGCCCCTCTTCCAGGCGGGACTGAAACTGATCGATAGTGGCGCCTTTGGAAATTTGAAAGTTTGGCAGTGGAGTTTTCTCGCGCAATTGGCGAAACTGATCTTCCATACGACGTAGATTTTTTTCGAGCTGTGGGCCACCACTGGCGGCATCTTTTAGAAGTTTCTCCCAACGCTGAACAGTTTCTTGCTCTGTAAGATTTTTAATAGAAAGCTGACTGAGTTCAAGATTGAGGCGTTTGATTTCAGCTTCACCCTGAGCACGACGCTCCATCGCATCTTTTTTTACGCGCTCTTTAAGCTGAACGAGAGAATTTTTTTGCTTTTCTAGAAATTGAATCTCTTTATCATAAGCTGCCTGCATTTCATTGGCGAAAACGCTTAGAGGAAAAAGCAGAGTAATAAACCATTTCATATTTTCTTCTCCGCGCTCATGGTGGCGATAAACTCTTTCATACCAGGCAACTCATACAGACCAGTCTTCTGGTTTTGTTTGTATTGCGAAATGAGTTTTTCAATTTGTGCTTGCTTAGACTTGTCATCAAAACGAGTTAATTGCCACTTATCCCCAAGGCGTGTCATGAGACCGTACTCGCCACCCGCAGTACGTACATAGGCGAGTAGATCACCTAAACGAACAATTTCTGCAGGCTCTTTTTTCTGATCAATATCTACCGTCGTCATCAGATATTCTGAGCTCGTGCGACGACGAATAGAGTTTTCCAACAGAAACCAGGTTTGAATGAGTGCCGTCTCAAAAGTCGTTTTTCCTTGTAACAAAGTTCCGCGAATTTTCTCTAACTCATTACTGGCCTCACCCATCGGGAGATTAAGCGCCAACTCACTCTCTAGGCGATTGAGGAGTGGTGCAAACCATTCTGGTGCCTTAATACTGCCGGCGGCATCTAAGCGATTCTTTTTAAGAGCTTCAGACAGGCGCGTTTTTTGAGTTTGTAATTGATCGGCGCGGAACTTTTCTCGCAAAAGCTGCGCTTGGATTTCTTGGCGGCGCTGCAAATACACATCAAGTGTACTTTGGTTTTCTTTTTGTTTTTCTTCCACTTCTTGCGCCAAACGTTCGACATCTTGGCGTAGTTCTAGAACTTTTTGAGGATTCGCCCAGGCCGAATTCATAAATATAAGTGCGATTAAAAATTTCATTAGTCCTCCAGACCTTGAGTGGTCGAGACAGAGAGTTTTTGAATGCCAGAACTCTTCAGTGTATCCATCACTTTGATGACTTCGCCGTGAGGAAGATTTTTATCCGCGGTAATAATAGCTGGAGTGTTAGGGTCGAGACGAACCGCTTCCATGGCTTGGGAGCGCAGTCCACTTTCAGAGACCATTTCGCCATTAATCAACATACGGCCTTCTGCCGTCATCACCACTTGCAGAGGATCACCACCGCCAGAGGATTCACCGGAAGAGCTTGATGGTAGATCCACATCCATCTTACTTGATTGGCTGGCAGGGGCCGTCACCATAAAAATAATCAACACCACAAGAATAATGTCGACCAAAGGAACAATATTAATATCGGAGATGGCGTCTTGATCGCCTCCGCCTACAGGAGCGCCCATCTTAAGACTCCTTCTTGAGGGTTTTTTCCCACAGGAATACCATCTCTTTACAAGCTTCAAGACCGCCGTAAACTGACTTCACTTGGCGCTGAAAAAAGTTAAATGCTAATACCGCAGGAATGGCCACCATCAGACCTGCTGCTGTCGCAATGAGTGCTGAGGAAATACCCGCCATGACCGAGGAATTTCCACCGCTACTTGCTCCCATATCATTAAATGATTTCATAATACCTAGAACGGTTCCAAACAATCCGATGTAGGGACCATTCGAGCCAACGGTAGCAAGAAACCCCAGATACTTCTCAAGAGTAGGTTTCTGAACCATGCCGACAGTGCGACAGATTTCATCTACACCGGAGTTTCCATAGCGCTTGAAATGCTCTTGTCCCAAACGAACCACTTCAGCTTCCGGCCCTTCTTCTTTGGCAAGTTCATCTAAGACTTGAAAATTTTGTGATTTGAGGGCGTCACCTAGACGCTTTTGAACATTTTTACTTACCTGTACACGCTTTTGTAAGGCAAACCAGCGCTCCGTGATCATATAAAGACTTAAGAAACACAAAAGTAAAAGAAGGTACAAGACACCTTGGTCAACGTAGTGAGCAATGGCAAAAATTCTTTCGTTCATCTTCTCATCCTTATTCAATCGCTCCACGTTGGAGCAGCATTTTTTCAATTTGGGTCAGTGTTCTATCACGTGCAAGCTTCAAAGCACGCTCGCCACGAGTATTGGCCAAGTTAACATCTGTAGAACTGCCAGGACCTAACAGCGTGCGTACAATATTTGGAAGATTCGCTACTACAGCTAGGGTGAGCGGTGTTTCACCAACAAAATGGGCTTCAACTTCTGAGGGCGTGCGCTCGACATCTAGTATAAAATTGGGATCAACACCAATCGATAAGAGTTTCTTC
>JBIKNE010000216.1:0-4669 GCA_044358855.1 Bacteriovoracaceae bacterium
GAGTTGGTCTTGCTCGGGTGTATTATTTTTTAGCCAGCCGATCGCCATAAATAAGAACATGAGCACACCACGGAAAATGCTCATGAGAATGACATCAATAATAAATGCGCCTAATCGCAAACCAAATGAGGCGGGGGTAAACATAAAGAAACTCCTTCGTTTCTTTTAGTCTACCTCAGCTTTAGCGAGGACGGAATCGATTGTCTTCGTCACCGTTCACACCCATCAGATAGGTGCTTTCGTCGCCGTTCGAGGCTTCGAGGCGATTCATAATATTCTGCCAGCTCGTTTGGTAGCCACGTATAAACGGAGTAAGGAAGGCAAGCATATTATCTTCAGAAGTCGTTGTAAGCGTCGGCAGCCCAGCAGTAATGATTTCTAAATTACGGCTACCACCTGGCTTGGCGGCAAAGTATTGGCGATTGAAATAGGGATAAGAGCTGCAACCATTAAAAAAGTAAATTTGATAATCGCGAGTAAAATTAATAGTTGGAAGATTGTTTAAGTCTAAGTTGCCACCGAGTCCTGAATGTCCGTCGTAACCGATGACATCAGCTTCTTCAAAAGCTTTTTTAATTTCTTTATGAAATGTTGGGTCGTCGCTATCAACTTCTGTGTCTGCCAATAGGAGTGTTAGCTCAATTTTTTGCTCAGTACCCAGCTGCGTTTTGGTAAAACCTTCAAACTTGGCTAACTGATTTTTACCTTCGTTTACGCCACGAATTTCAGACTTGAGCTCAAGAGCAAGTTCAGACTTTAGACGATCTCTCAGTCCACGATAAGCATACGCCCCTAGATCTCTAGAGGAACTGTTATCAATGTGTCCGACAAAGACTGCTAGTTTTAAAACTTCTTTATTATAGAGACGATCATATTCAGGATAGGTAGATGTCGTATTGGCTAAACGCTCAAGCTTGGCGTTGATACGCAAAACATCTTCCGTGTTACCTTTGAGAGGACAGCCCTCTTTATCAGGATCCCAGAAATAAAAGAAATCACCTGGGGCATTGTAAGTATCATCAGTGCAGCGATTTTTCCCACGCACGACACCTAAATCATAAATAGTTTCTGGATTGAAGGGAAGGTGAACCACAACCGTTGCTTCATCAGAGTGACGAAAGGCATTGCGGTGAAAATTAACCTTACCTTCATAACGGTAGTTGACCTCGGAGCGATCATTGAGAACACGCTCGCGAGCAAGAGTAATCTTATATTGCTCACCAGGAACGCCAGGCAATTTATATTTTTCAAGATAAGTAGGGGCTTGGAAATGGCCGATGAGGTGTTGGACTTGTAAATCGATGAGTTCGCGTTTTTTGGCGGCACTCAATCCCTTTTCGACATCAATTTTTCCGGCAAACCGTAGAATGGCCTCAGTAGATTTAGCGCCATAATATTTATCATTTGCCCAAAGGTTTAAACTTAAGAAGCTTAAAGTAAAAAATAATGTTTTCATGCCCTAAGACATGCCTCGAAGGAGAGACTTTGTCCTTCTAGAGAGTAAAATGTTCATGAGGGTTTAAATACTCGGAAACTCTAGAATAAAGGTGGTTGGCAGTCCTTCTGCGAGAAGAAGTTGGCCTTTATGGGCCTCCATTAGCCCGCGTGATATAGAGAGGCCGAGACCCGTGCCTTTGCCCACATCTTTAGTTGTGAAGAAAGGCTCCATGATTCTGTCGCGTAATTCAGCAGGTACCCCAGGTCCAGAATCGCTCACACTGATGATGATTTTATTGCTTTGGCGATGGGATTTGATTCGAATTTCTCTTTGAGCACAATCTTTAGTGGCGTCGATGGCATTATTTAAAAGATTCAAAATGACTTGGCCCACTTGTTCAGATCTACCTTGAATACGAATTGATTCATCACATTGAATGATAATTTGAATTTTGTGATTTCGAATTCGTTCGGCACAAAGTCCGATCATCTTATCAATGTGTTCGCTTACAGTGATGGCAATAAACGGATCACCTTTTGAATCTCGCGAGAGTGCCTGCATGCCTTGAATAATTTTTGTGATTCGAATACATGTGTCGTGAATCTTTTGTATTTCTTCGGGGAGATTAACTTTGTCCAAACGATTTTCTTTAATCCGCTTGAGCAAGAGGGCGGTTTTTCCCTGTATGACGGAAAGTGGATTGTTAATTTCGTGGGCAATTCCACTCGTTAATACACCTAAGGCTGAAAGACGAGCTGAGTTGGTGATTTCAATTTGTTGTCGTTTAATAGTTTCAGCTTGAGCTTTTTCATGGCTGGCATCCCATACAACACCTATTAAACGTTCAGGTTTTCCTTGAGGGTCACGCTCAAGCTGGCCGATGGAACGAAGAGTTTTTAATATCGGGCCCGGTGCAAAAATACGGTATTCAGTATTAAAGGGTGCCTCACCGCGAGCCGCGGTTAAGATTTCTTTTTGGACCCGCTCCCAGTCATCGCGATGAACAGTTCGTTTCCATGACATAAGGGCGTCTTTTACGATGGGTTGGTTGCTGCCAAAAATTTGCAGAGCATGACGATCCCAATGGATTTCATTTTGTATGAAATTCCATTCCCATACACCCATACCTGCAGCGCTTAGTGCCATCTCAAGTCGAACGCGATCTTGATGACGAAATGTCACATCTCTGGCGACACAGTGAAAAATGCCATCAACAACGGTGGTACGCCATTCGAGATAGCGACTTGAGCCATCTTTATGCAGGTAGCGATTTTCAAAAGGTATATCAACTTGATCACTGAGTAACCGCTCAAATTCCCCAAGGGTGCGAGCTTTGTCGTCCGGTGCCACGAAATCCATAAAGGGCCGGCCTATCATCTCAGAAAGATCCCAACCTAAAATGCGTGACCAGGATGGATTTGCTTTTACGAAGATTCCTTGTGAGTCGACAAGTGAAAGCATATCACTCGAAAGTTCCCAAAAAATCTCATAAGGGGTTTTCATGTCGCAGGTCCGTCGTAGAGCGCTTCGGTAAATTGTTTATCTAACTCTTGCGGGCGTGCTTCCTCTGTCAAGGTTGGGCCTTTCCACATTTTGGCCCAGATGGCGAAGTGACTCGGACGATCTTCATTTTTATTAACAAATTTATGCAGATGAATCCAAGGCACTTGTGGATTTTGATGGTGGGCCTTGTGATGATGATAATGAAGGAAAATCCAATGAACGATAGGATTTACTCTTAAGTTCCAAGCTCCGTGACGAATATCACGTTTTGTCCAAGCGTGATCTGCATACTGAAGTGAACCCCAATTAATGGCAAAGGCCCAATAACATCCTAGCCACTTCCAAAAAGTTAAGCCGAGCGCCCAAGCAATTCCAAATTGAAGGACAAGCGTAAACACTAACTCTGCTCGTGCTTTAACTTGATCAATATTTTCTATCCCCGACAACATAGCATCCGCACTCATGCGCTGAACACGTGGATCATCGGAGCGAAGAAGCGGAATATTAAGCAGCCAGGGACAAAATAGATAAGCGAGTCCAGCAATGGGAGCCGAGGTCCAATAGAAGCCCAACAAGATGGTGTACATTTGCAAAAATTTTAACAGCCAACTGTCGCTCGGATAATACATATCAAACATTTCAACGTCGGTGCGATTACGACGATGGTGTCCCAAATGGAAGGCGCGCTGAAGAGTGAAGCCAGTTGGGAAAAAGGCGGCTGAGATCATACCGAAGAAATCGTTAAACCGACGGTTAGCATGAAAGGTGCGATGGACACTTTCATGTAAAAGTGAAAAGAGAGTGTTGCCGATATAAGAGAAGCTGATGGCGGCGATCAGGTATTGCCACCAGTTTTCAGCACGCGCAGCCCCCCACAGACACAGAACAGCAACAGAGTACGCGACTAAGGCGATGATAATATTTAGTGAACCTGGAATTGTAATATCTTGGTTTTGATAAACCGAGCGTTTACTGGTCAAGCTTGCTTCCTTGTAGTCGTGTTCATGTTAAATTATACTGCTTGGGATGACAGTCGCAAGCACGGCGCATACAAGCGCAAATTACCCGTCTCATTGGCAAAATTACTACCAAGAAAATTGGGGTAATGAGAGCTTTTCTCAAGAGGCTATTCCATTTTATGGGACAAGCGTTTGGAAAAACTTATCTCCACAACAAAAAGCTAAGTTATGTCAGGGTTTTATTCAAATTAACGCTGAAGTCATCATCCATCTTGAGCAAGGATTATTAATTGCTACGAGATCACTCAAGCGTCAGGGTCATGTGATTGATGAAGGTCTTAAAACCTTTATTGATGACGAGATTTTGCATATTGATGCGTTTCGAGATTACTTACATAAATCAACGAATGGAGAGTGGCCTAAAAACTCTTTACTACTTTATCGCCGCGATTATTACCGTCGCTTCTGCGCTTGGCTTTATAATTGGGAACCACTTTGTGTTTTTCTTCCTGGGGCCAAATCCGAAATCTATGCCGTTCAATATCATGTAACAGTGAAAGCGCAGGAAAAAGAAAAGAAAACGCGCTGGTCGAGCTTGGTTCATTATCACGCTCTCGATGAGGCCAGCCATATCACCAAAGATTTTGAGCTCTTGCGTGAAAAATTACAGACGATGAACACTCTTCAGCGTGCTAAGCTTTATTTTGCAACTCTGCTGTGTGTGATAATGACTCAATATAGTCTTGCTCTGCCTTCATGGCGTTTAATG
>JBIKNE010000215.1:0-4669 GCA_044358855.1 Bacteriovoracaceae bacterium
CAGATAATAACAAGTTTACGTAGCTACTCGCGGTCCTCAGTTACAGACAAGACAGAAGAAATTGTTCTTTCGAATAGCATCAAAGAGACAATCACGTTGTGCCAGGAAAAACTGACACTGCATCAGATTGAGATCAATATTGACGTTCCCAATGATATCAAAGTCCGTTCCCTTAATTCTCATCTGCTTCAGATACTACTTAACTTGATTAATAATTCTGTAGATGCCATTGATCAAACCCCTAACCCATGGATAAAAATCGAAACGAAACTTACTAAAGACTCCGCGCTATTAACTGTAACGGATAGCGGAAAGGGCATTCCCTTAGGTATCCAAGAGAAAATGATGAGACCATTCTTTACCACTAAAAGTCCCGGCAAAGGGACTGGTTTAGGACTTGGGATTAGTCAGAGACTTGCAGAAAGCATGAATGCAAAGCTTTATTATGACCCATCTTCTACTCAAACACGCTTTGTTATCGAACTGCCTCTAGCTAAATAAATCTATGGAATATAACTCTTTGAAAGATTGCTCAATTCTAGTGGTAGATGATGAGGTTGAACTTTGTGAGCTCGTCGTCGAAGAGTTTAAAAAAACGGGTGCCCAAGTTACAATGGCAACCAGTGGTTTCGAAGGAATCCAGCGAGTTCTCAATAAAAATTTTGATATTGTCTTTACCGACATCCGTATGTCGAATGGCGACGGTTATTTTTTGGCAAAAGAAATTCAAAAACTAAACCTGACCAACCTCTTTGTCTTTTTTTATTCTGGCCATTGCGAATTAACTCTCGAAGAACTCAAAACTCTGAACGTAAGTGGGGTTTTCAAAAAACCTCAATCTTTCCGCATCATCCTACAAACTTTAGATAAATTTATAGCGGAAAAGCGGCGCTAGCAGAAAGTGCGTAGAGACCTCTTGATTAATTTATCAGCATCGAAAAGAAAGTCGCCTAAGGCCTCGGCATCATTTCTTCCCACACACATTTTGGGTCGTTGGGTTTTTTACAACAGTGATTAATAAACTTCACTGCTTTTTGATCATCCTCATCAATCTCATTTGGCTCCCACACTTTGGCAGCATTTCTTGATTGAGGCATCCACGCCTTATCCATAAACGCTTTGGTATGGTGTGGAAGTTGCTTCATGCCTACAGAATAGCGAGCGAACTCGCCACAGCTCCGCTGATTGCCAATACGATGACAGCTGGTGCAATTCTCTGCTTCTTCTGACACCAAATACTTGGTTTCCCATTCGGTAAAATACTTGGAACCCACCATCCAATAAGGCCCTCGCATAATCGAAGGCACAAGTGCTTTACCGTCTTTGTGAACTTGTCGAATGAATGGTGAATGAATGAACGGACCGTTGTCATGACAAGCGATACAGCGCTCTGAACCACCAAAAATGGGATTACAGTGAGTCATCTTTTTAGGAGATGTCCAAAACTCCAAAGCTTCGGCACTGGTCATACCATCTTTACGAATAGCAGGTATTTTAGTGCCATTTTCTGCGTACTCGATATCACCAAACTCATTGGGCTTCTTGCGTTTGATCCAGCTCCAAAAACCAGGCTTGGCAGGACGCTTGCGATTGATGTTGTTAACGAAGAAACAAGTGCCACCCGTTTTTTTATTGTGACCGATCATGTTGATGTCGTCGAAATAGGGATTTTCTTTGTCGCGCAAGAAATAGCGACGACAAGTCCACACCCAAGAGGTTTCTTTGTTATCCACACGACCTACACGCATGAAAGGAACACAGGGATTAAAGCCACCCCAATAGTTGGTGAAGCTATTTCTCAAAAGCGAAGGACGATCGCATTTAATCTTGCTGTGAAATTTTCTTTGGTGATTTCTGTTGAGATGCCCGGCTCGACATCGCTATTTGTAACGGGAATCGTTTCACCTTCCAGACAGTTGATTTGTGGAATTTCTCCCAACTCTTCTTCACACTCTTTGGCATAATCGGCCAAGGTGTAATCCCCGCTCTGAAGCTCAGTCGCGGCAGGTGTGCGCGCTGATTGTTCCAGTGGCTCCACCACGTTAAACAAGGCAACGGCCACCAATAGACCAAAAAAAATGACGAGAAATGGACGATCTGATTTCATAGATTCCTGATCGACTTCTAAGCAGAAATCGTTGACTTAATATTCCTTAAAACAGCCTTTTATAATGAGTTAATCCCATGATATTTCAGGAGAATCCGACTAATTTGATTGCACCCAATAAATTTACTATTTAAAGATGACCGAACGTGTTACCCTGATTCGGTTATTTCCGCTTCTTCTAGAACCCTGTGCATAGTGCTCATGACTTCTTTAAGGGCCCCGACCTTTGGAGGTTTTATGGGTAAGAAATTGTACGTTGGTAATCTACCATTCTCTGTTAACGATAACTCTTTGAAGAGCCACTTCTCTGCTTACGGCACAGTTGACTCTGCAAAAGTAATCACTGATCGCGACACAGGTCGCAGCAAAGGCTTCGGCTTTGTTGAAATGTCGACTGACGACGAAGCTCAACAAGCTATTTCTAAGCTTGATGGTTCTTCTTTCGAAGGCCGTAACATGACTGTAAACGAAGCTAAGCCAATGGCACCACGTGAAGGCGGCGGCGGCGGTCGCGGTGGAGATCGCGGTGGATTCGGCGGCGGCGGTGGTCGCGGTCGTTACTAGATTCTAGTACCAGATCCAATTGTAGAGGGACCTTTCGGGGTCCCTTTTTTTTTAAGTCTAATTAAAGCTTAAATGGCTAGAATGATGGATGAATTTTTGCGATGCTAGCATCCTTAAGTTTCATTCTCAGTGGAGCCCCTTATGGCCAAGAATTACAAGTTCAAAAATCTCGATATCGTTAATACTCTTTTCTTAACCCTCACTCCTTTAGCCGCTATTATTTTTACAACATGGTGGATTGTGCGTGATGGTTTCGATATGCGCCAAGTTTACTTCATGTTGGCGCTTTATTTCATTTCCGGCTTTTCTATTACCGCCGGTTATCATCGTTTATTTTCTCATCGTTCATACGATGCCAATAATTTCGTTAAATTTTTATTTTTATTTTTTGGAGCAGCAGCTTTCCAAAACTCGGTTTATAAATGGGGCGCAGATCATCGCGTTCATCACAACAAAGTTGATTCAGAAGAGGATCCTTACAATATTCAAGAAGGTTTCTTTTTTGCTCACATGGGTTGGGTGATGTTAAAAGCAAACGCCCGTTGCCACGAAAAATATGTCCGTGATCTTCAGAAAGATCCTATCGTGATGTGGCAGCACAAGTACTACTTAATCATTTCTGTGTTGGTTGGGTTCTTAATGCCAACACTTATTGGTGGATACTTCTTTGACTCTTATCTTGGGGGATTTGCTCTCGGAGGATTAGGGAAAATCGTTCTTATTCATCACTGCACTTTCTTCATCAATTCACTTTGCCATTATGTGGGCTCAACTCCCTACACTAAAACCAATTCGGCTAAAGATAGCTGGTATATGGCTTTCTTCACGTTTGGTGAGGGCTACCATAATTTTCATCACTACTTTCAGACAGATTACCGCAATGGTGTACGTTGGTATCAGTTTGATCCGACTAAATGGTTGATCAAGACGCTGGAACAAATTGGCATGGCAAGTAAACTTAAACTCACTCCACCAGAGAAGATACTCAATGCTCGTTTGCAAATGAAAATTGAGATGTTGCGCCAGCAGAAAAAATTCGTGATGAATACCTAAAAGAGTTTGAGGCACTCAAAGCAAAAATTCTTGTCTCTCTCGAGCGCTTTCAGAATTTCAAAGCAGAATTGCAAGCTGAGCGCACTCAGCGTAACCAAGAAATTGTTCGCGACCTTAAGCTACTAATGGAACTGGCGCGTCTAGACTTTGAACCGGCCTACAAGCAATGGCAACTCCAGCTGAGTTTGGTGGGTGCTTAATAGCATATGAAACGCTCAATTCTCTTTTTCACTATTTGCTTTCCTTTTGTTTTAGGCATTTTCCTATTGGCCCAGAACTGGCTCGATGATCGCCGTAATTATTTCATACGTAGTCAGGAATTAGTTATTCAAAACAGTGTTCAAGAGCGCTTTCGACTCTACTTGAGAGGCGCAGTGGCGGCAGAAGCGGCAGTTGGGGAGTTTTGGGAACATGGGAATGTTGATAATAGAACCTATTCAGCAATGGCCAATCATTTGATTGCGGCACTTCCCGAGACAATTGGTATCAATGAACTTGATCCAAATGGAAAGATTATCCGCGTTTGGCCAGAAAAGCCTAATAGCTCAGCGCTTGGGAAAATTTCACAAAACATACAGGCACTCAAAGAGACACTCAACAGTCATGAACGAGTGTGGCTGAGTCCACCTTTTGCACTTTACCAAGGCGGCCAAGGTTTTGCTTACTACCTTCCTCTAAAGCGTAATGAATTACATGTGGGATGGCTGGCCGTTGTTATCGACACAAGTAAGTTCTTTGATGAATTCACCAAGAATGAATTTGGAAAAAGCTTTCACTTAAGCGCCATTGAAGAATCAACTGGTAGGCCGTATATGACGGGCAAATTAGAACCTATCAGCGCTCCCGATTATCTCGTTCAGTCTGGTGTCGTGGAAGAGTTTGGTAGAAGAATTCGTATCTCTATTTGGCCAAAACCCCATTTGATTTACCAATGGTATATCAAGA
>JBIKNE010000217.1:0-4668 GCA_044358855.1 Bacteriovoracaceae bacterium
ATTCCAAGCTTCACATCACCATCGGCATTTTTGGCGCTCACAACTGGATCAGGCCAACAGAAATTATCCACCAGGGCCATGCGTTCAGGATCACCACCAGCACAGATGGTATTTCTAACAGCTTCATCAACTGCCCACACACCCATGACATAAGGATCGTGACGAGAAATTTGCGGATTTAAACCCGAGCCCACCACCACTGCGGTTTTTTCTTCACCACCATGAGGTTTCATAGCAATCACACCAGCATCACTAGGAGCACCTGCGCGTGAGAAGGGCTTAGCACGACTGGCCGCTTGAACTTCATGATCATATTGGCGCACCCATTTCTCATGAGAGCGAACATTTAAGTGCGAAAGCATGACTGAAAGTGCATCTTTTAAACTTTGAGCATCGGGGCGAGCAGGCAGAGACTTTTTGAGTTCTGGCTTCTCACACCAATCGGTCCAGCCGATTGAATTTTTCCAGCGAGCTTTAAGTTGCATCGGAGGAAGGCTTTCATGTAAGAAACTTAAGGCGAGATCTGCTACAACTTTACCTGCAAACATAACTTTAAGTGCGCCATTATTAGTAAATTCTCCCAAGTCACTGGCTTCAACTCCCATGCTCTCAGCTAAAGCCATAAATGCTTTGAGATCTTTGACCGGCACCGCAACACTCATGCGCTCCTGTGATTCAGAAACCATCAACTCCCAAGGAGCAAGGCCCGGGTATTTAGTAGGAGCAAGTGCGAGATCAATAGTGGCACCACCGGTAAAGAGTGCCATCTCACCAATGCTGGATGACAGTCCGCCCGCGCCATTATCAGTGAGTCCAGAATAGAGACCGCGATCACGTGCCTCGAGAATGAAATCAGTTAAACGTTTCTGAGTTATCGGATCACCGATCTGTACAACTGATGCCGGTGTTCCATCTTTCCATTCCATTGAGCTAAATGTGGCTCCATGCAGACCGTCTTTGCCGATGCGGCCACCGACCATCACCACACGATCACCGGGAGTCACCGGCTTTTCATGAGAAGGTTTGCCATTCACGATTCTAGGCATAACACCGAGAGTTCCGCAGTAAACTAAGGGCTTGCCGGCAAAATTCACGTCGTAGTGAAAGGCACCGTTCACCGTTGGAATACCCGATTTATTACCGCCATCTTTTACACCGGCATGAACACCGGTACGAATTTCTGCAGGAGGAAGAACGGTTTTAGGCCAGGCGTTTCCTAAATGTTGATCGAGTGTGGGAGGAGCAAGGCAGAATACGTTGGTATTTGCAATCGGACGTGCGCCCATACCTACACCCAAGATATCGCGATTCACACCGAGAATACCGGTCAAAGCACCGCCGTAAGGATCTAGTGCTGAGGGAGAATTATGTGTTTCAACTTTAATTGAAACATCAAGTTTTTGATCCCAGCGAACCACTCCTGCATTGTCATCAAAAACTGAAATCAACCAATCAAGTTGGCGCTTTTCACGCACTTCATCGGTAACACCTTTAATAAACGTTTTGAAGAGTGATTTCACTGTGCGGGTCGTACCGGTCTCTTCATCACTGAATTCAATTTCTGCGCGGAAAATTTTATGTTTACAGTGCTCGCTCCATGTTTGAGCAATCACTTCCATTTCAACATCACTTGGGTTTCTA
The DNA here is from genome assembly GCA_044358855.1 of Bacteriovoracaceae bacterium. Classification (GTDB taxonomy): domain Bacteria; phylum Bdellovibrionota; class Bacteriovoracia; order Bacteriovoracales; family Bacteriovoracaceae; genus UBA6144. Next base: position 1,642 of record JBIKNE010000217.1, read on the forward strand.
CCGAGACTCAAATAATAATCGCGCACCAGTCGAAGCTCAGGCAATGTAAGTGCCCACCAGTTATCCTGGTTCATTTTCATCAAATGTTCATCGTTACCGGCAAGGCTGATTTCTCGTGTCTCGACTGATGATGGAGCCACTTCAAGCCACTTGTAATCTTCAAAAGGTGTCGTCGTTAAGCTCTCCCACTGCAAAAGTGGATTCGCCTTAGTAGTTGTATTATATCCACGATGAGATTCACCACTGCGTACTTGGAAATAGTTTTTCCCAGCAACTAGCTCCAGTGCTTCACGTGCCTGGTTGGCAGCATTATCCGTCACTCCTGGATGAAAGCCGCGCTCAACTGTCGCGACTTCAAAACCTAGCAATGATAAATGTTTCTCATAAGCCTCATCATGTTGCCAGAAGAGACTCTCACTCACTGGATCTACCAGGGCACTGGTAACAATCTTGGCAAACTGAGCGCACGGCCCTTGCGTTTTAATCCATAAGACGCGTGACATGAGATGGTCTTTCTTCTCCATCAACTCGCGGGCGCGAGGAAGGACTTCTACTCGATGTAGATAATTTTTTGCAAAAACCTCTTTAACGACTTGAGTATAAAGTCGGTGCTCAAGCGCAAGTCCAGTGGCTTTGAAGCTGGTCAAATCGGCTGTTCGCTTAAAGCTCTCTTGCGCCAAGATTTTCCCTGAGTCCATCCCTGCATCAACTTCATGAACAGTTACACCACCATCTCCACCGGCAGTAAAACTATCTTCATAGCCATGAGTTCCAGGGTGAAGCGGCAACATAGAGGGATGAATATTGAGAATAGAGCCTTGCGGAAATTGCGCAAGAAAGGTTTTAGACAAGAGTCTCATCCAGCCTGCAAGGCAAATGAGTTCAAAGTCTTCTTCGCGAATAGCCGATAAAATACGGTCTTCGTGCTCTTCCCGCTTCTCAGTTTTACTCTTTTCAATAATGATGGTTTTGATTCCACGCTTTTTAGCGCGCTCAACGACTCCGGCATCAGCGTGATCACAAACCAAAAGGCTCACTTCAAAGTTTTGTGCAAGAGCTTCGAAGTTACTACCTGATCCGGAAGCAAAGATAGCAATTTTCATAACGATCCTCCGATATCACGGCGCCACTGAGAGCCTTCAAAGGCAAATTTTTCGATTTTTGTTAATGCGTGAGTGCGGGCCTCTTTGAGATCCATGCCAATTCCCGTCACTCCGAGGATGCGACCACCACGCGTGACCCACTTATCATCTTTAAGCGTTAGACCCGCTGGGAAACTAAGATATTTTTTTGCAACTGATGGTGACCAATACACCTCATCTCCTAAACGTACCTTCTCACCTTCTGTTCCTGGATAACCAGGAGCTGCCAACACAACATGGACACAAACTTCTGGAGAAAATACAGGTGAGCCTTTTGGGAAATTATTTGTGGCACAACCAATGAGCCAAGGGACGAGATCATCTGTCATGCGCGGGAGCACGACTTGTGTCTCAGGGTCTCCCATCCGGACATTGAACTCTAAAACCTTAAGGCCCGCTTTCGTGCGCATGAGTCCGGCAAAGAGAAATCCCTGAAATGGAGTGCCTCTTTGAACCATTAGTTTTAAAAGTGGCGCAAAAACGTGATCTTTAACAAAAGTTTTTTCTTTTTCATTGAAATCAAGCACAGGAGAAACGGTTCCCATTCCACCGGTGTTTGGCCCCAAATCGTTTTCTTTTAGACGTTTGTGATCACGAGCAGAATCAAGCCAGACAAACTTCTCACCCGCACAAAGTGCAAAGACAGAAATCTCTGGTCCCACTAGCTTTTCTTCTAGAACTAAGCAATTCACTTTCATACCTAGCCAAGATCCATCAAAGAAACCGCTAATAGCGCGAAGGGCTTCTTTTTTGTCTTGAGCGACAACAACACCTTTGCCGGCGGCTGGACCATCGGCCTTAACGACAATTCCTTCCCAATCACACAGATCAACAAAAGCACGAGCTTCAGCACTCGTTGTAAATGTCGCTGAACGAGCAGTAGGAATTTCTGCGGCTAGCATCGCTTCTTTAGCAAAAGCTTTTGAAATTTCTAATTGGGCGGCTTTTTGACTAGGCCCCACGGTTGGAATTCCACGAACGCGTAATTGATCGGCCAATCCTTCGCCCAAAGGTATCTCAGGTCCAATCACGGCTAGGTCAAATTTTTTATCCGGAATAGTTTCTGAAGTTTTAATTTTTGCATGGAGGGTGGTAGCAGCGGGATGAAGAGGACTAATGAGTACCGACTCAACTACATTTGACTGAGCAATCTTCCAGGCCAGCGCTGCTTCTCTGCCACCATTACCAATGATTAAAACGTTCATTTAAAACTCCCTCACCCAGTGGGCCAAACTTATGTTGGCACCAAAAGGAGTCGTTCCTATGAAGACACGAGCGAGGTCATTAGCAAACGATGTATAGAGAGTTTCAGCAGCCAGTTTTACTTGAACAGGTAAAGGCTCTGGCGCAGAATTGAAACGCTTGAGACAAATTTCTTTGAAATCTCCGTTCTCTTTAGCCGCTAGATCTTTGGCCTCATTAAGTTTTGTATACCAATGCGTTTTACGGTAGTGATGGCGCAAAAATTCTTTGCTCAATGGTCGATTTTGAAATGAGACTCGAAGCTCATCTAATCCGATGGCATCGACAAGCTTGAAGTTTCGCTTTTCGTCAAAGGCCCACTCAAGCTTTCCATCCCACAACTCAACATGCATCAAACTCAATACTTCTTTGAGATGAGTCGCGACTTCTGTGGTGAGTTCTTTTAAGCGATTTAATTCAGTGACCGTTATGCCGGCCACGATCAAAGCTTCGTCACTGGTGAGCATGCGATCTTCGTCTTCGAGCTTTGTGGTAAATTCAATAATTGGTTTATTGAAACGTTCGTTCTCTTTCACATGGGGATAACGCTTCAAGAGTGATGAACCAGCAGGAGCGCCCCAACGGAAAATAACTTCCAAAGGGACAAGGCTGTTGGTGGGTTTCGTTTGGTAGAAGCTGTAAT
>JBIKNE010000218.1:0-4659 GCA_044358855.1 Bacteriovoracaceae bacterium
CACGCTTAAGGTTCCCGGAAGCTCAATTCATTAAAGAGGTTTAAGATGGCCCTACAAGACAGTCTCGCCGGATGCGATATCGAGATGAACGCTAAAGAAGTAGAAGCTTTTTTTATTGGCGCCATGACTGCTGATGATCCCATGCCTCTTCCCAAAGCACTGAAAGAACTCTTCTTAGAAGAAACTAAAGTTCCGGTAAAGTTCAATACTCCGGCAGATAAAAAAACGATTACAGACGAGCTCACGAAGCTCTGGAAAGACATAGAAAAGAGTCTCGAGAAACGTCGCAAATCACTCTTAAGTCTTGAGCTTCCTAAGCTCCAGGATGAATTAGTTGCCGTTGGACGTCTCGGTGATTTCTTTTTGATGGGCATTACTCTCGCTGGGATGTCGGTTGACGATCAAGATGATGAAGTCGGCGAGCTCCTTGATGAAATGGAAGACCACCTTTTACTCATTGATGAGTGGGTGGCAGATGGTACCTCTCGCACAGACCAAGATGTCTGGACTGAAGAAGGCAAAAAATTTCGCCGCGAACTTAATGAGTTGTGGGAAGAGCTCCAAGACGCACTTACAGCTTAGTTTTCCAAGAAAATTCTATTTCCGGGTGAAGAGCGACAAAAGCCTTCACCCCGTCATTTCTCAACTTACATGCCGGACAAACACCACAACCCTGATGCTCAATGCCTTGGTAACAAGTCACAGTGTTCTCTAGAAGATATGGCAGCACTTTAAGCTGGTGCCCCAACTCCATCGTTTGTAATTTAGTCATGCTAACGAGTGGAGTACGAATCTCAAATTTATCATTCGCAAAATCTAAGCGCAGAGCGCTTTGAATCAGATCCATGTAAGCGCGTGAACAATCGCGGTAACCTGAATTGGCACCTTCCAGCTCCATGACTCCTAGATAAATACAATTCGCCCCTAACTGATGAGCATGAATGCCAGCCAGACGGGCCATTAGCCCATTACGACCGACGACTAATGTATTAGGAGTTTCACCGGCCTTATGCTGAATGGGAATATCTCTGGTCAGTGAATTTTCGGTAATCTCATTGAGACAATTAATTTCTAAAATCGCATGTTCCACTTTGAAATGTTGAGCAATTTTTTTAGCACGAGCAACCTCATTATGGTGACGTTGTCCGTAATCAAAAGAGAGAGAAAGAACCTGATCAGCGCCAAATTCTTTGATAGCTGAAGCCAAACAAAGACTTGAATCCATTCCGCCTGAATGGACAACAATAGCTTTTTTCTTAAGCGCCATGCTCGGCCCGAAAAGTTTTAGCGATTTGATTTGTGCTGATGAGTTTCTTTGCCAGAATTTCCGCACAGGCCTGATAAAAATTCTTCAAGACGCCATCACGATTTTCCACCTTCAAAGAACTTTTCAGTTCTTCAAAATTAAGAATCAGCATAACGGCATCAGTCTTCGCCTTTACCGTCGCTGTACAAGTCGTATGATTAGCAATCGACATCTCACCAAAGACTTGGCCGTGAGAAGAAACGGTTACTACAAATTGCTTATCGATGCTGACATCAACTGAGCCGGATAATAAAAAATAGAGATCAAGATTGAGATGACCTTGCTCAAGTATCACCTCGCCCTCTTTGAATGCTTTGCGCTCAGTGAGAGGGAGAATCTGTACTAGCTGGTCTTCAGGAAAAGCTTCGAAAAAACGAATACCCTTGAACAAATCTAGATTATGCATAACTAGATTATAACGACATCCCCCCATCCACGGCCAGCACAACACCTGTTACCCAGGCCGAGTCACCTGTTAGAAGATATTGTGTCGCGCGAGCGAGATCCTCAGATGTTCCAAGACGTTTAAGTGGATGTTTTTCTATCGACTGCTCTTTGACTTTTGCATTCGCTGTAAGCTTCGCGGCGAGTGGTGTCTCGACTAAGGACGGGGCAATAGCGTTGACACGAATCAGCGGCGCCCATTCCGCCGCTAACGAGCGGGTCAGCCCCTCGATGGCAGCTTTTGAGGAGGCAATGGAAGCATGATAAGGCATGCCTTTTTTAACTGCCACGGTGCTATATAAAACAACACTGGGATTAGAAGACTTTTTGAGACGGGGATAGACGGCCCTTAGAACTTTAACTGCTCCCATCACATTCAGCTTCCAATCATTTTCCCAATCCTCGTCTTTCAGAAGATGAAAAGGCTTAAGATTGATTGAACCCGGCGCATAAACCACACCGTCGATGATTTCCGGTAAAAGCTCCATAGGAAGCTCGTCCTTCAAAACATCAAAAGGAATATACTCCACTCCCTGAACCTGGCTGCGACAAAGGCAATAGAGCTTTGCTTCATTTTTAAGATTTTGTACTAGTGCCTCGGTTATTCCGTGGCTGCCACCAATGATGAGATAGTTTTTCATGAAGCCACTATGACACGTTGATCTCGTTTTTGCCTGAGACAAGAGCCAGACAAACATGCTTGTAGCTATTACCCAAAGCTCATATCCTATCTAGAATGATTCTCTTACTCCTGACTATTTTTCTCTCTTCACAAGCGCTGGCCCAAGACAGTGTCTATGATCCTGTGAATCGAAAAATGAGAGAAAAAGTCCGCACTCGCTGGGCGCTAGAAAACATTATTGTCCCCAATCGAAAATCAAAAGCGATGGAACAGTGGATGCCGCTTAATCTTAAGAAGGGTCCACACTTTGAACTCATGGCCGACGCTCGCTTTGGCATGATGAACTTCATGCGCACTGGCTATGACCCTAAAAAACGTCCCACCAAAGCGGCCGGCGGTGGATTACAGATTCACTTTGGCCCCGTCGGTATTGGCATTCAACGTGATCAATATAAATTCAGCGCTAAGGAGCAATACTGGGAACGTGATGAAGGAACCTTCTATCTACGTATTCTAGGTTCTTCGACTCAGACGACTCATCTCACACTGCTTACAGGAACCCAAAAATCTGAGCATGCTTTTATTGGCAATTATGAGCAAAGCTATTATGGTGCTCTTGCTAATCTTTATATCTTTCGTCACTTCGGCATAGAAGGACAGTATCGATATAAGAAAAGTATCCGTACTGATTCACACTATATGCGCGGAGTGGATCAGCACTGGGGCTTTTTTGGTGAGATGTCGATTTTGCGAGTGTACGTATTGTTTCGATTGGAAACAAATAATGCCAATCAAACTCGAGTCATCAACGGCAATGAATATTTTTACGATGATCGCGAGTACTTTAAAGGTTTCGTTCTCGGCGCGCGCTTAAATTTCTAGGAAGATTTATGAGAGTTTTACATCTATCAAGCGAAAGAACCTGGCGCGGTGGCGAACAACAGATTTCTTATTTGATGGGTGTGCTGAAATCTCGTGGCGTGGAAAATGTCATTGCAGCTCGCAGTGGCTCAGAAATGGTCCGTCGTCATCCTGAAGCCATTGAACTCCCTTTTCGAGGAGAATGGGATCTATGGACCGCACTCAAAATCAAAAAGATTGTTAAAGAGCACAAGATTGATCTCATTCACACTCATTCCGGTCATAGTCATACGCTAGGTGTACTCGCTGCGCACTTAGGAGCGAAAGTTCCCGTTATCGTCAGCAAGCGCACTGACTATCCGGTAAAAAATAACTCCTTCTCACGATGGAAGTTCAATCATCCCTCGATTGCACGCTTTCTTTGTGTCTCAGATAAAATCCGTGAGATTATTTCTCGCGATTTAAAAAATCCCAGCAAGGCGATCACCGTTTATTCCGGGATTGATATGGATCGCTTTCCTGTCACTCCAAAAGAAAACATTCGCACACTGGCCAAGCTTCCATTCGATACTTCAGTGGTGGTTTCAACAGCAGCCATTTCTGCGCAAAAAGATTACGGAACTTTTCTAAGAGTTGCTCAGACACTTAAACCTCATCACCCCGAGTTGCATTTTGTTATTTGTGGCGAAGGCCCACTTGAAGAGCAAATTAAGGGCCAGGCCCTCTCAATGGGGCTTGAGAAAAGCGTTCATTTTCTAGGTTTTAGAAAAGATCTGCCGCAATTTTTAGGCAGCGCTGATGCCTTTCTAATTACTTCAAAAGAAGAAGGACTCGGCACCAGTATCTTGGATGCCTTCGCAGTAGGGTTGCCTGTGATAGCGACTGCTGCCGGCGGTATTCCAGAAATCGTCAAACATTCAGAGACTGGCCTACTCGCTCCTGTCGGAGATCACGCTATGCTAGCGACTCATGTGGAGAATCTAGTTTATGCTCGGGGAACACTTCGAGAGAAACTCATTCAAAATGCTCTTAAGCTGGCCCAGGAATTCTCTTATAAAAGAACCGGGGAAAAGACCCAAGAAATCTATCTAAAAGTACTAAAACAGGTCTAAGGCTCCAACTAACTATCTAATTTCACTGGTAAAGCTCCATTAATGTTTTCAGACATTAAAACCCAGAACGCTGATATAATCTTGAGCTATGCAGAAAAAGATGACCCGAGCAGATGTAAATAAGGAAGTCCGTCACGTACTGGCACGCCATCGAGTCGACGTATCCTTGATCACCTTTCAATGCCATGGCCACGAGGTCGAGATTCAGGGGATTATGTGGCACACCAATGATACTGATTTTAGTAATCATGAAATTGATGCCTTGATGAAAGACTTTATATTGAAGCTGCCGGGCTATGAAGTGAAAGGTAATA
>JBIKNE010000219.1:0-4636 GCA_044358855.1 Bacteriovoracaceae bacterium
TCGATTGCAGAAAATATTGCATTTGGTGTTTCAATTGATGAAATTGATATGAGCAGAGTTGAGCAAGCTGCTCAAATGGCACAAATTTCCGACTTCATTGAAAACAATTTGAAGCTTGGTTATATGACTATTATTGGGGAGAGAGGGGCTAGACTAAGTGGGGGCCAGAGACAGCGATTAGGAATTGCGAGGGCTCTTTATCGAATGCCCGAGATATTAGTGTTTGATGAAGCTACAAGTGCGTTAGATAACAAAACAGAACAAGATCTATTAGATGCAATTAAGGGCTTGGTCGGTCAATTAACAATAATTATGGTAACTCATCGTTTAGCGACAATTAAAGATGCCGACCTGATTTATAAAATAGAAGATGGGAACTGTTTCGCTGTTCGTTCTTAGCGCTCAGCACTCTTTTGCCACGTTTTTGTGCATAGCGGTTCCTTTGAGCGCAATTCAGAGAGTAGGAATAATAAAACATTCAAACATTCGCTTTATTTTCTTTCATATTTCGTCAGTTTCTACTTATAAATAAACCACGTTTGTATTCTTGAACTCAAAACTTAGTTCACAAGGTTGGTCATTAGGTGAAAGGAATTATTCTTGCCGGGGGTAGCGGAACACGGCTCTATCCAGTCACGCAAGTTATCTCAAAGCAGCTTTTACCTGTTTATGATAAGCCGATGATTTACTATCCGATATCCGTTCTTATGCTCGCGGGTATTAGAGAAATTTTAATTATTTCTACTCCGGAGCACCTGCCTCTATTTAAGCTATTGTTGGGCAATGGTGAGCAATGGGGAATTCAATTAGATTACAAAGAGCAGCCAAAACCAGAAGGCCTTGCCCAGGCTTTTGTGTTAGGCGAAGATTTTATTGGCAAAGAGCCTGTAGCGCTGATCCTTGGTGATAATATTTTCTTCGGGCAAGGGTTTTCTCCAGTTTTGAAGAAGGCGGCTGCCTTAACCGCTGGTGCTCAAATATTCGCCTATCAAGTCAAAGACCCTGAGCGGTTTGGTGTTGTCGAAATCGATGGATCATTAAAAGCCATTTCGATTGAAGAAAAACCGCTCGCTCCAAAGTCTAATTACGCTGTGACTGGACTGTATTTCTTTGACAACAATGTCGTGGCCATGGCGAAAAGTTTAAGACCTTCAGAAAGGGGCGAACTTGAAATTACAGATTTGAACCGACTCTACTTAGAAAAAAATCAACTGGGCGTAAGTGTTTTGGGCCGTGGTTTTGCTTGGCTCGATACGGGCACACATGAGAGTTTATTAGAGGCTAGCCAGTTTGTAGAAATTATTGAGCGTCGCCAGGGTTTTAAAATTGCCTGTCTGGAAGAGATCGCTTTAAAAAATCAATGGATAACTCGGGAGCATATTTTGGGTGTCATTGAAAAATCTCCCTCGTCTTCTTACTCCGAGTATTTGCGAAATTTGATTAGATAGGAAATTTAGGTGACAAGAAAACTTCAAAATATTTTGGTGACTGGTGGTGCTGGGTTTATCGGCTCGAACTTTGTCCATCTTTTGGCGAACAAGTCTGATTTTATAGGCAGAATTATCAATCTCGATAAACTCACATATGCGGGCAACCTAGAGAATCTTAAAGGGCTACCGATTGATTTTGAAAGGAGTAGATATCACTTTATTCAAGGTGACATCTGTGATGAGGCATTAATTGAAAAAGTTTTAGAAGAGTTTGAGATAGACACGATTGTTCATATGGCCGCGGAAAGCCATGTCGATCGGTCTATTGTGAGTCCACTTGAATTTATTCAAACCAACATCGTTGGAACCTATAATCTCCTCCAATGCGCCCGCAAGAATTGGGGGGATAGAACAGATGTGCTTTTTCACCACGTAAGCACAGATGAAGTTTATGGAGCTTTGGGAGAAGAAGGTCAGTTTACTGAGGACACCAAATATGATCCTCGCAGCCCTTACTCGGCTTCAAAGGCTTCGAGTGACCATTTTGTTAGAGCTTTCCATCATACCTACGGACTTCCGATTACAATCTCTAATTGCTCCAATAACTACGGACCTCGTCAGCATCCAGAGAAACTGATCCCTTTGATGATTACTAATATGCTTAAAGAGAAGCCGTTACCAGTTTATGGAGAAGGAAAAAATATTCGTGATTGGATTTACGTGGATGATCACAATGAGGCGCTTTGGTTGATTGTCAACAATGGCACCGTCGGGGAAACCTATAACATTGGATCAAATAACGAAATTAGAAATATTGATTTAGTTAAAAACCTCTGTAGCTTGCTAAGCGAAAAAAAATCTGAGCCCGTCGAGAAATACACCTCGCTTATAACTTACGTGACCGATCGGTTGGGGCATGATTATCGTTACTCGATTGATTCGCATAAGATTGAAAACGATCTTAAATGGAAGCCAAAACATAGCTTATCGTCTGGGTTAGCCCAGACCTTACGATGGTATTTTCAATCCAACTAAGATAGCGACAATAAGTGAAAAACACCTTCGCTAGATACGGTATTATTAGTTGGAATATGTATGGTAGGCTTTGATATATTGAGACAGAACGGTAGGCTATAATCCCTAAAAGCATGTACGAATGAAAGAACTAAAAGAATATTATAAACAAAAATTCTTAGAACATGGGCATAATGAAGCGGCTCTGGGGTGGAGTAAAGGCAAACAATTTGTCCGCTTTCATACTCTCACGCGTGCTTTTAACTTAAAAAATAAATCAATTTTGGATATTGGTTGTGGGTTTGGAGACTTTGTCAGTTTTGCCAAAAAGCACAATCTTGATTATAAAAACTACCATGGCATCGATTTAATGAGTGAGTTCATCGAGATTGCTAAAAGTAAGCATGGTCTAGATTCACGCAATAAATTTGAAGTTAAAGATGCAAACGAGTTGGTAGATTCTCAATTTGACTATGCAATTGCCTCTGGGATTTTTGGTCGAAAATTGTACGAGTCAGAGAAAGAAAACTATCTCCATGTAGAAAAAATGATTGCGACAGCACTTTCAACTGTTACGGAATCAGTGGCCTTTGATTTTATCTCTGACAAAGTCGAGTATCGGACATCGGAGAAGGATTTTCATGCGAATCCAGGTAAGATCATAGAAATTGCTTACAAATTTTCTAAGAATGTCGTTTTAGATAACTCGGTTATGCCGTTTGAATTTTCATTAATTATCAATAAAGATCAGAGTTTCAAAAAAGAGACGACGGTGTTTGAGAAATTTTTAAACGGTAATATCAATTTTATCGCTAATACAGCCATATAAAGCGGAACTCTTTTCACCGTAAACCCCGAGAGCTTCCGTATCCTTCGAGATGAATGAACTTGATCCGATCAAAGATTTGTAGGAAAGCTTTATGCGAGTTTTAATAGACGCAGATGTTCCTATAATGCAGTTACTGCCAACGTGACAGAATGTCCCAATCGTTGAGTGCGGTGAAAAATAACAGTTATTCTCTATGACGGCATCACACGAAATATAACATTGCTCCCAAAAAAAGTTATTATTGCCCATTTCGACGAAAGGGTTAATTACGGCGCAGTCAGCCACAAAGCAGTTTTCTCCTACTTGGGATTCGCAGACTGATTTGGAGCTAACGTGGCTTGCGAGTCGATATCCCTTAGCCTTAGCGTCATGAAATTTGCGTTCCCGGAGAGAATTCATACCATTTGGGCCGATAGCGACAAACATGAGGTATTTTTCTGGAGGATATACGGTTTCAATATTTTCAAAGGGAAGCAAGGGGAGGTCTAGAAAATGCGATGAGTTGATGTACTTTGAATCTACCGTGAAAGCGACAACTTTGTATTCCTTGTCTCTGGAAAAGTAATAATGGGCCAGTTTGGCAATCATTGTATTTCCAAAGATAACAATATCTTTCATAGAGGATTCCTAGAGTAATCATTTTATGAAATGCTATTATAAATGTTTTCTTATGTCTTGGGTGTATTGGAATAGGTCGCAATCTTGCAATGAAATTATGTATCTTCGCTAGGTTAATAATCACAAAGCAGGGAAGGAGTTGCTAGCAATCCCCCTGCAGCACTTCTGTGCATATAAATATCGAGCCTAGGGAAGCCAAAAAAATGTCTTAGACATCAAAGAGTGCATGTTATTCATAGGAAGAAATTGATGAAAATTTCAGCAGTAGCGACACTTTATAAAACGGAAGGATACATTCATTCTTTTTATCAAAGGATGACTGCGTCTATTTTGAAAATTACAAATGATTATGAAATCGTTTTCATCAATGATGGATCGCCTGACAATTCTGTCTCTGTGATAAAAAAATTAATCGAATTAGACAGCAAGGTTAAACTTGTGGATCTCTCTAGAAACTTTGGACACCATCAGGCCATGTTGGCCGGGATGGATTATGCGATTGGAGAATTTGTCTTTTTGATTGATTCAGATTTAGAAGAAGAACCAGAGATGATTATTCCTTTTTATGAAAAGATGATGTCCGATGAAGATATCGATGTCGTTTATGGCGTGCAGGAAACAAGAAAAGGAAAATTTTTTGAGCGACTGTCTGGTGCCGTATTTTATTCTGTGTTCAATTATCTCTCCGCCATTGAAATCCCCAGGAATCTAACCTCTTTGCGATTAATGAAAAAGTCTTACGTAG
>JBIKNE010000005.1:0-16458 GCA_044358855.1 Bacteriovoracaceae bacterium
GCCAAAAAAGTTTTACAAGAACATCGCATCGAAAAACTTCCGGTGGTTGATAAGAACGGAGTTTTAAAAGGTCTTATCACCGTCAGCGATATCGAAAAAACTATTCAGTACCCGAACTCCAACAAAGACGCTCTTGGGCGTTTGCGTGTGGCTGCTGCGATGGGCGTGGGTGATAAAGAACTCAAGCGCGCTGAACTGCTGATTAAAGCAGGCGTTGATGCTCTCGTGATTGATACCGCTCATGGACACTCAAAAGGTGTCATTGAAATGGTGAAGCTGGTTAAAGCATTAAGCAAAACGGTCGATGTGGTGGCAGGAAACGTCGCTACGGCCAAGGCCTGTGAAGATCTCATTAAGGCCGGCGTTGATGGAATCAAAATTGGTATCGGCCCTGGCTCGATTTGTACTACGCGAGTGATTGCCGGTATTGGTGTCCCACAGATGCAGGCACTTCTTGATTCACGCGAAGTCTGTGAGAAGGCAGGTGTTCCGTTTATCGCTGACGGTGGCATTAAGTATTCAGGAGACATCGTTAAAGCACTTGCAAGTGGCGCTGGCTGTGTGATGATCGGTTCACTCTTTGCAGGGACTGACGAAGCCCCAGGTGAGATGGTCTTGTATCAAGGTCGCGCTTATAAAATCTATCGCGGTATGGGTTCTATGGGGGCGATGGAGCGCGGTTCAAAAGATCGCTACGGCCAGGGTGCAGTGGAAGAAGTTTCAAAACTTGTGCCTGAAGGTATTGAAGGTCAAGTTCCATACCGTGGCCCACTTTCGCAAAACTTATTCCAGCTTGCTGGTGGTATACGTGCCGGTATGGGTTACGTCGGTTCGAAAGATATTAAAGAGCTCAGAGAAAAAGCGCGCTTCTTGCGCATCACGGGGGCCTCTCTCAAAGAGAGTCATCCGCATGATATTACCATTACCAAAGAAGCTCCTAACTACCGTCAGTCTTAAAGGTTAATCATGTCTGTCTGGATTGTTGATTTTGGTTCTCAATACACTCAACTCATCACTCGTAAAATGCGAGAGCTGGGATTTGCCAGTGAGATCATGACGCTTGAAGAATCGCTTGAGCGTCTTAAAAAAAACAAACCACGCGCCCTGGTTCTCTCTGGTGGACCGCAAAGTGTGTTTGAAGACACCACTGACTATTCACCTTTTTTTGCTGAGCAAAAACTTCCAATCTTAGGTGTCTGCTATGGCATGCAGATTTTAGGTCAGTTCTTCGGCGGCAAAGTGGAGAAAGGTGTGCAAGGTGAATACGGTCCGGCCACTATCCATGGTGTAAATGATTTTAAAATTCCCGGCTGTCCTCTCGCTCACGATGTATGGATGAGCCACAGTGATCACGTGGCGATTACCCCGAAAGATTTTACTAAAATCTTAGAGAGCCATAATGGTCTCACCGCCGGCATCCAGCACAACTCTCGTCCCATTTTAGGATTGCAGTTTCATCCGGAAGTGCAGAACACAGTTCATGGCAAAGAAATCTTGGGCTACTTCCTAAAAAAAGTGGCTGGCCTCACTGAGGACTGGAATGGCAAGGCCATGCTGCAGGGTTGTCTCGATGAAGTGGCGAAAGTAAAAGGCCAGAAAGTCTTGTGTGCTTTTTCAGGTGGAGTGGATTCTCTGGTTGCGGCAATGCTTACACACCAGGTGATTGGAAAAGATCTTTACTGCTTCTTTGTAGATAATGGTCTGCTTCGTCCGCAAGATCTTCATCACATCAAACTTTTGAAAGAAAAGACGCCTCTTCATATTGAAATTATCGACGCCAAAGATGAGTTCATGGGTAATCTTGCCGGTGTAAAAGACCCGGAGGAGAAGCGCAAAATAATCGGCAAAACTTTTATTGATATTTTTGAGAAGAAAGTGAAGTCCTACGCGGACTCGCACGGTATTCATTTTGATCATCTCTTACAGGGAACGCTCTACCCTGATGTGATTGAATCACTCTCGCCGCATAAGAAGGGCGGTAAATCTTCAACTATTAAAAGTCACCACAACGTTGGCGGCCTGCCTGAACGTATGAAGTTAAAGCTCTTAGAGCCTTTACGCTTTCTCTTTAAAGATGAAGTACGCGCTATGGGAGAAGAACTTGGTCTGCCCCATGATTGGGTCTGGCGCCATCCATTCCCGGGGCCTGGCATCGGTGTGCGAGTCTTGGGTGCGGTCGATGAAAAGAGCGTGGTGAAGGTTCAGCTCTCTGACCAGATTCTCTTTGAAGAACTTAAAAACCATAATCTCTACAGCTCAACTTGGCAGGCATTTACCGTACTTCTCCCGGTTAAAACGGTGGGTGTAAAAGGTGATGGCCGGGTTTATGAAGAAGTTATCGCTCTTCGTTTGGTGAATTCACAAGACGGCATGACCGCCACTGTGACCGAAATGCCTTGGAGTGTCCTCGCCAAAATCTCCAGCCGTATTTGTAACGAAGTCGCCGGCATCACCCGCGTGGTTTACGATCTCACTCCTAAACCGCCAGGGACGATTGAGTGGGAGTGAACTACTGCGACAGCGCCCAGCCCCACTCGTAATCAAGGGCAAAGGGATTTGATTGTTTCACAATCTTGTAAGTGATTAGTGTGCGGCTAGAACGTGGAGGCAGCACTTCGACAAAAGGGTAGCGGTAGGTGAGTTCAACATTTTCGATACGCTGGATTTGTATCACTACTTTAACAGCATTTTCAGTTGGGTTGATGGCGACAATGCGACTCTGATCTGTGAACACACAAACTTCGTCTTTTACCATTCCTGTTGGGCAATTAAGTGCCACTCCGGCAGGGCGCGGAGGATGAGGAACCAGTAAAATACTGGCGGTGAGGAATGCGAGCAAAAAACTCATGCTCAAATCCTAGCAAGAATTCCGTGGTGGTGAAAGAAAGACCTGACAAGTT
This sequence comes from Bacteriovoracaceae bacterium, assembly GCA_044358855.1. Lineage (GTDB taxonomy): Bacteria > Bdellovibrionota > Bacteriovoracia > Bacteriovoracales > Bacteriovoracaceae > UBA6144. The sequence goes on from JBIKNE010000005.1 coordinate 2,901, forward strand.
TCATCCCGTCGGTCTGGACAGCTTTCACATCAGCAGAGTGATCCATCAAAGCTTCACTGGAACAAAAGTCGACCGAGGCTTCAGCATGGGGTTGGGAGCCTAAAAAGGGGAGAGTTTTGTGACGAATGAGATCAAATCTCAATCCCACACCAATTTCTTCCATCTCAGCAGGTAAAACCTTAATCACCTGGCGATGACTGACCGCCATCTTAAGCTTTGTACCTGCTTTAAGACCAAAAGCTTCCTGAGTTAGCTCAACCTCACGAGACCCCGTCAATTTCACTTCATCGGGAGAGTAGTAATCCACCACGCCACCAAAGCGCTGGCACATCAACTGATGGCCAAAACATAAACCCAGCACAGGACGCTTTTCCCGAAGTACGTCAAAAAGAAAATCCGCCAAAGGTGCGTGCCACGGAAGATTTTGAAACACATGGGAGGCACTTCCCAGCACGATATAGGCGTCGGCCGGAGCCTTCTCAAGTGTAGTTATGCCCTGCAACTGAGGCTGATGATACTGCAGCCTCGCATCGAGATTTTCTACTAAGCGATTAAAGCAGGGAAGGGCGGGACTCACGATAAACGGATCGATTACAGCTATCTTTTTCATCTGCCAAAGGCCTCTTTGAATGTTATGCTCCCGGCCATTGTGCATGAGGAGAAAGCTGATGAAAAGTTCCCTGCTTTTAGTTTTATTTGTAGTCGCATTCATGACGGGGTGCACCCGTAAATACACTGACTATGACGTCATTCATAAACTGCAATTCAGGGAAAATCCGGAAGCTCGCCCAATTGCTCCCGTCATGGCCAAGAGCCATCGCGATGATGTCGCCGAATGTTTTGGGCAATGGCTCTTTTTTAACAACGCTGAAAAAGAAAAAGACCGCTATCTTCCAGCGCTGGTGCAAGTACTTTGTCCGGGTTCAGAATATCTGCTTGATACCACGATCACTCATCAGTGGTGGACGACCATTGTCTACAGTCGCTCATGTGTCGAGGTGAAGGCCCATTGTCCAGTGAAGCTTCCTAAAAAATGATTCTTGTTCTTGCTCTCCTAAGTTTCTTCTCAGCCCATGCCTTCCATCAGGTAGAGGCTCACCTCAATCATCAGTCCATTCTTGTGCGACTTGATCCGGGCCATGATTTTATCAAGGGCGATCGGGTGGTGGTGCTGACGAGTTCGAAACAAGCACTCTCGGCGATTGGGATTGTAAAAAGTGTAAACAAAGAGGAATTTCCTCCAACAGCAAAAGTTGAAATTAAAGAATTAATTGGTCGCCAGATGGTTCTCGTGGGCGACCCGGTCGAGCGCCTCACCGAGGAAGTGCTGGAGCAGTATCATGTCTCCGGTCATATCAGTCTGCTCTTAGGCAAAGACGATGAGATTTCATCGCGCTTTAAAGAGCTCCCTTACTTAGGTGTATTCAACTCCGACGGGCACACGCTGGCCAAAAATGAGTGGCTGGTTTCTATTCCCCAAGTGCAATACGGTATCGGTGAGAATTTCACAGTTAAAGTCCTAACCGGTCTCTACTTAGATGGTTTTGCCAACATTGGTGGCAAATATAAACTGATGGAAACGCAGTGGGGTCATCTCACGTTTAACGGTTTGGTGAGTCGACAAGTCGATCGTTCAGACTGGGCAGTCTTGAGTGGTCTGGTGCTCACACTTCCATCCAACGAAAAATTTCAATCACACTTAGTAATTAACGTGCGAGTTGAGGGCATTGAAGAAGACAATCCCGAAGTCGATAAACTCAATCTCTTTCCAGCGTCTGATATCAGAACCATTTACGAATACGTCACCGACGACTGGGACCGCTGGTTATTCGGTCCACTCTTCAATTTCGAAACCCAAACCGTTGGTGGCACCCTGAGCCACATGTGGATCTGGGACACTTTCCATCTCAATCTCGGTTTCGCAACGAGCGACGTCAGTGAAGTCGAGTTCCGTGAAGACGCCTACTACCTCGTCTTCGACTTCTTCTGGCGCTTCTAAAAGGTGTCATGCACTTTTTGGAAGTTTGGCTAAACGATGAGGTTTCTTGCGTTGGTTGATTTTAATTTATGGGCGAGAATTTCCATTCCGCCTTTATAAAAGTTCTTTAGGATCCCATCTCTAGCTTTTTTAGGGAGTTTCTTTCTCATTTCTTCGAAAGCAAATTTATATAGAGTCATATCGGTTTTTGCGGTTACGTTGGCGGTACTTGGGGAGTTGATCGCCATAGAAACTTCGCCAATCACTTCGCCTAACTTGTCTAGGTCGACAATATGCTTTCCATCTAATGAGACGCTCGCTGTTCCTTGAATAATAAAATGAATGGAGTAGTTCACTTTTCCTTTTTGGATGAGTGTTTCTCCTGCTTTTAATTTCACTTCGATGAAATAAGGAACTATTTCTTTGAGTTGAAAATCATCGAAGCTATGAAAGAATGGAATGTTTCTAATGTCGCCTATGTTAATCATCTATTATGCCTATCGTTTGTGGAGTTTATTAATTATACATTGGGTTGATAACGATTTCATCTCATAACGTGTTCGAGACGGTCGTCGTATATGTGAATGGTTTCACTGAAGTCCATACCAGGTGTGACATAGCCTGTTTTAAGATTGTAAGTCACTCCGTTTGTGAGAGTGATCGTGATCAAGTAATGACAATCGCCCGGGATGTTAATGGAGACGGAGGCGTGATTGCGAGTAGCGATGAAAGGAATACGGGCGCGCTCACGGCAGAGTTCGATTTCGCCACGGGCGACGGGGAATTGGCTTTTATTAATGAAGGTCACAGTGGCGTCGTCGTAAATTAATTCGTAGCCCACATACGCACTCAACGCCAGAGTGATGACGAGCAATGATTTCTTTAAAAATTTCAGACTACCACCGATAAAGCGCGCCACCCCAGGCGAAGCCGGAGCCGAAAGCGGCGCTGGCGACGAGTGAGCCTTTTTTCAAGAGGCCTTTCTTTTGCGCTTCAAACATACCGATAGGGATGGTCGCTGCAGTGGTGTTGCCGTAATACTGAATGGTGTTTAATACTTTCTCAGGTGGAATTTTTAATTCCTGCGCCACCATTTCGTTGATGCGCATGTTGGCCTGGTGAAAGAGAAAGAGGTCGACGTCGTTGATGGTGACGTTGTTGTGAGCGAGCGTTTCGTGAATGACTTCGGCCATACGACGAATGGCGTGGGCGAAAACTTTTTTGCCGTTCATCTTAGGAAAGTGGAGACCTTCTGCAATAAGTTCGGGAGAAATACGTTTGGCACCGAGGTTCATGCCCGGAGCAGGGATCCATAAGTCTTCTGCAAAAGCACCGTCAGCGTGTAGATGAGTGCTGAGGACGCGTGAAGAATTGTTGACGTCAGTTCTTCTCATGACAACCGCACCGGCGCCATCACCAAAAAGTACAGCGATGTCGCGGCCATTGTTAGAGAGATCAAGGCCTTTCGATTGGACTTCGGCACCGACCAAAAGGACGGTTTTATACATACCCGTTTTAATGAATTGATCGGCGATCGAGAGACCATAGATAAAGCCGCTACAGGCCTGACGGATATCTAGGGCCGCGCAACCAGAGAGACCGAGTTTAGTTTGCAAAAAACAAGCAGTACCGGGAAAGTCGTGATCACCAGAGATGGTGGTGACGATAATGAGATCGATTTCTTCTTTAGAAATTTTGGCAGCTTCGATAGCTTGGAGAGAAGCTTTGAGGCCTAGATCACTGGTGGTGGTGTTAGCGTCTACCCAACGACGCTCTTTGATGCCTGAGCGTTGTGTAATCCATTCATCACTGGTTTCCATCCACTGAGAAAGATCGTTGTTCGTTATCACACGATCCGGAACACACATACCTACAGAAATGATTTCTGAAGCAAAGCTCATGAGGACTCCTTCCAAGTTAGTATCTAGATTTTAGAGGGAGATCAGGTTTAAGCCAAGTAAGGAAGGATAACTCCGACGAGACCACTCAGTTTCAATGCGAGAAGCCATAAAATGACGGCGAGGGTGCGCTCAATGGGTTTTTGTGCGGCAAGGAAGAGCTGTTGCACTTTAGTTTGGGTAAAAAAGCGTGTGACAAGGGAGAACCACAGAGCGGTGAGAGTCACCATAAGTAGCACAGCCGTTAGACGGATGTTGAGATCGATTTCAGGCGTGAGCACGTTGACGAGAAGACTGATGAAAAAAAGCATCGCTTTAACGTTCAAGAGATTAGTGATGAGACCTTCACGGAATGAGACGAGGTTACTTTGCGTTTGTTTTTGCGTTTGTTTTTGAAATTGAAACGGCGAGGAGTTCCAGGATTGCCAACCCAGGTAGGCGAGATAGAGAGCTCCGCCGTACTGAAGTATTTGCAGAAAGAGTGGAAATCTTTCTAAGAGAAAACTTAAACCTAAAAGACCCCAAGTGAGATGGAAGGCGACTCCAGTGGCAAAACCCAAGGCGGTGAAGTAGCCATCACGGCGCGATTTTCCTAAAGCGTTGCGGATGATGAGTACGAAGTCAGGACCTGGCGACATGAGCGCCATCAAGTGAGTCAGCGCAACTGTCCAGAGTAGACTCATAGTTTAAAGTCCGCAAAACTATTAATCGCTTGGTGTGAGGTGAGCTGGATGCCGTCGCGAAACACTTGTACCGTTTCTAGACCCGCAAGTCTGGCGGCATCAAGTTCTTCTTTGATATCAGAGAAAAAGATGATCTCTGTGTTGAGTGTCTCTTTAATGTTTTGATAACTTTTCGCCTCGCGCTTACCACCGACTTTCGTATCAAAATAATTTGAGAGATGAACGGTGAGATCCCCTGCGGTAGAATAGCGGAAGAGCATCTTTTGCGCTGGTACTGAACCGGAAGAATAAATCGCAAGCTGGTGGCCTTGTTTTTTCCAGTTAAGCCAGGCGGGGAGAACATCCGAGTAAACATGGCCCTTGAAAGCACCAGATTCGTAGCCTTTCTGCCATATTTCACCTTGCAGAGTTTTTAGTGCACTCTGTTTTCGGTCTGTTCTGATCCAGAGTTTAAGTGCATCGATCACGTCAGTGAGTGACGCTTGAATATTTCTCTCGAGGAGCAGTACTTCTCTGACTTGATTGATGGCTGCATGATTTGAGTTCTCGCGCGCGTAAGCTTCGATACGCTCTAGCGAATAGGGGAAGAGCACCTTATGGACAAAAGCGATATCGGTGGTAGTTCCTTCGATATCAAACAGCAGTGTTTTCACAGGATATACTTTTTCTCAACGCCCGAGTCTGTGTAGCGAGCGACCCAACCTTCTTTGGTCATAAACACACGAATGGCCTTGACGTGATATTTCGGCGCGAGATCAAACCAGTGCTTGTAGCCTTTTGGGACAGAAATAAAGTCACCTTTTTGGCACAAGAGTGAGAAGACTTCTTTGTGATTAAAAAAGAATTCGCCTTCGCCATCGACGAAAAAGCGCACTTCGTCTTCGTCGTGAGTGTGCTCAGCTAAAAACTTTTTTCTGATTTCTTCAATATTCGGAGTACCTTTATGTACATTAATGACGTCGGCGTTATTGTAGCCATGTTTCGCCATATAAGGGCTGAGAGAATGTTGATAGGCCTCAAGAATGGTCTCTTGATCGTCTTCATCATTAAGCTCTTTTGAAGATTCCCATTGTTCAAAAATGATTCCACGCTCATTCATGAACTTCTTGATCTCTTTGACATCTTTGATCAGTTTGTTTTTCTGATCGAGTAGCTTGAGAACGGCCATGACTATGCTCCTAAGCGTTGGAGTTCAAATAAGAACTCAAAAGTTTCGATATGTCTTTTAGCTTCGGCAACAGTCTTACCCCACGAATAGAGACCGTGGCCCGCGATTAGAAAACCGTGAGGTTTTAGTGGCCAGTGTTGCTCCATCTCGGCGAGGATACCTTTCATGTCTTGATTATTAGAGACAACTGGCAAAGCCACTTCAGCAAAATGAGTATCAATTCCAGTGAGGCCTTTGAGAATTTCCCATCCAGAGAATTTTATTTCAACGCTTTTAGCATTTTTCTGACTGATCCACGTACCCATCACTGAGTGCGTATGTAGCACACAGTTGATTTCTGGGAAGCGCTTGTAAATGGCGGTATGAATTTCTGTCTCCGCCGATGATTTAATGCCAGCACCCTGTGAGCGAGGCAGAACATTTCCATTGCCATCAATTGAAATAAGATCAGTTGCTTTGAATTGAGATTTATCCACGCCTGAGCGAGATATAAGAATTTCACCGGGAGCATCTAGGCGAATAGAATAGTTGGTCGAGGTTGCTGGGCTCCAGTTTTTCTGCGAAAAAAATTGAATCGCCTCAAGTAGCTCCTGCGCTTGACCCTGGTCTTTAAAACTCAAATCGGCCATGAAATTTGTCCCTTTTTTATCCTCTTGGTGTCGCTAAAAAATCATTCTCTGAAAAGTCATATTTTATTAAGTAAATAACGCCTAGAGTCTAATGGGTTTACCCTCACTTGGAGAGGGGGTGTTTTTTGTCAGAAAACAGCAAAAATGGCATTCTTATCTGACACACGGCCAAGGAAGGCCTCGAAAATCGAGAGATTATCTATGAAGAACCCCTTCCTTGGAAGCCAATTCCAGTCCACTCATGCCGACAGTTTTGTCCATCTGCACCTTCATACGCAGTACAGTTTGCTTGATGGTGCGATCCGTTTGGATGATTTGTTTAAAAAGGCAAAAGAGATTGGTGTTCCCGCTATTGCGAGTACTGATCATGGCAATATGTTCGGGGCGATTGATTTTTACACTCGCGCTTTGCAGGCAGGCATTAAGCCCATCTTGGGATCAGAGATTTATTTTACTCCCGGTTCACGTTTCGATCGTCGTCCGCCTAAGAATTCCAAAACACTTGATTCACAAGATGAAACGGAAGCCAAGCATCAGATCCATCATTTGATTCTACTTTGTAAGAACCTCACAGGTTATCGCAACCTTTGTAAGTTGCTCACTAAAGCCTATCAAGAGGGCTTTTATTACAAGCCCCGCGCTGATGTGGATCTGTTGAAAGAATATTCAGAAGGCTTGATTGCCACTTCCGCCTGTTTGAAAGGGGAAGTGGGGTTTAATCTTTTCACAGGGCAAGATGATCGCGCTTACGCTGCTGCGATGAAGTTCAAAGATATCTTTGGAGATGATTTTTATCTTGAGATTCAAGAGAACGGGATTCCAGAACAAGTCGATGTGAACAGAAAAGTTGTCGCCTTCGCTAAAGAAAATAATATTAAGCTGGTGGCAACCAATGATTGCCATTATATCGATCGCGAAGATGCGGCAGCTCAAGAAGTTTTGATGTGTATTCAAACGGGTAAAACCTTTGAAGATGAAAAACGCATGAAGCTCACCACCACTGAGTTTTTCTTTAAGACGCCTGCGCAGATGCGTGAGGCTTTTAGCTATATCAAAGAAGCCTGCGACAACACGCTCAAGATTGCCGATGAATGTAATCTCGAACTCACTTGGCAAGATGAGAAAGGTAAACAGATTTATCATTTACCTAAGTTTGATATTCCTACCGAAGAGAGCGAGGAAGAATTCTTTGCTCGTGCTTCTCTCGAAGGCCTAGAGAATCGTTTTGCCGGACCGCACTTTCGTGATTTGGTCACCAAAGAGAATTGGGCGACGGATCTTCGTCCACGCTACATCGATCGCTTAAATGAAGAAGTACGACTGATCAAACAGATGGGATTCACCGGTTACTTCCTCATTGTATCGGACTTCATTCGTTGGGCGAAGGCCCATGATATTCCGGTTGGTCCAGGTCGCGGTTCTGGTGCCGGATCGCTAGTCGCTTACAGCTTAGACATCACCAACATCGACCCACTTCCGTATAATCTCCTCTTTGAGCGATTTATTAATCCGGAACGTATTTCCATGCCGGACTTTGATATCGACTTCTGTCAGGATCGCCGTCAGGAAGTGATCGCCTATGTGACTAAGAAATATGGCGAAGAGCGCGTCGGTCAGATTATTACCTTCGGTAAGTTACAGGCCAAAGCTGTTATTCGTGATGTCTCGCGCGTGTTTGCACTTCCTTATTCAGAAGCCGATGCTCTCGCTAAACTCATTCCTGATGAATTAGGAATTGAATTACAAGAAGCGATTGATAAAGAACCCAAGCTCAAAGATCTAGAAGACAACGATCCTAAGATCCGTCGCGTTTTGCAGATTTCAAAACGCCTGGAAGGGCTCTACCGTCACGCTTCGATTCACGCTGCCGGTGTGATTATCACCAACGAACCACTAGTGACTTACTGCCCGCTCTATAAAGGGCGCGAAGGCGAGCAAGTGGTTCAGTTTGATAAGGACTTCTCAGAAAAAATTGGTCTGGTGAAGTTCGACTTCTTAGGACTTAAGACCTTGACGGTGATCGATAATGCCGTGAAGTTTATTCGTCGTGATCACGATAAGAGTTTTAATATTGAAGATATTTCCATGACCGATAAGTCGGTCTTTGACTTGATTGGTGATGGCGATACCACAGGCGTCTTCCAGCTTGAATCATCAGGCATGAAAGATCTTTGTAAACGTATTAAGCCTGATTCAATTGATGATATCACCGCCATTAATGCTCTCTATCGTCCGGGACCGATGGGTTCTGGGATGCATGATGAATTCGTGGAAATTAAGCACGGCCGCAAACCTGAGCAGTATTTGTTTGAAGAGTTGCGTCCGGTTTTGAAAGATACTTACGGCATTATTGTTTACCAAGAACAGGTAATGAACATTGCTCGTACGATTGCGGGCTTCTCGTTAGGCCAAGCGGATATGCTTCGTCGAGCGATGGGAAAGAAAAAACCGGAAGAGATGGAGAAGTACAAAAAAATCTTCATTGAGGGTGCGAGTGCTAAAGGCTTTGATGTTGATAAGAGTATTTACCTATTTGATTTGATGGCGAAATTTGCGGAGTACGGCTTTAACAAGTCTCACGCCGTGGCTTACGCTGTGATTGCTTATCAAACAGCATTCTTGAAGCGCTATTATCCAGCAGCTTTCTATGCTGCTCTTCTCGGTACCGAGATTAGCAATATGGATAAGGTAACTATGTATGCGCAAGATGCGCGTGAACATGACATCGTCATCCTTCCTCCTGATGTGAATGAATCCCTCTGGCTCTTTAACGTTATTGGCAACACCATCCGCTTCGGCATGGGTGCGATCAAAAACGTTGGTGAGGGCGCAGTCCAGGCGATTATAAAAGAGCGCGAAGAGAACGGTCCATTGAAGGGATTGATTGATTTCTCTGAGCGAGTGAATCCTAAAGAAGTCAACTCACGCGTGATGGAATCACTGGTGAAAGTGGGTGCATTCGATTCTTGCGAAAAGTATAATCGCAAAACACTTTTAGAGAATCTTGAACTCATTACAGCTTACGGTGCCCGCAAACAAGAAGAGAAGAGCATGGGTCAAACCAATCTCTTTGATATGGGCGGCAGCACTGAAGCTTCGGCTGAAGAGGCTTTGCAGATTCATGAGACGGAAGAGTTTACTGAGAAAGAACGTCTTTCAACTGAAGCTGAACTCTTAGGTATTTATATTTCCGGTCATCCGTTGAATCGCTACCAAGATATTTTAACTAAACTTGCCAGTATGCCGATTGCCGACGTGCAAGCACTTCCCATGGTCAATCGCCCGGAAGGATTTAATCCGCGCGGCCAAGATGCCGACCCAAGTCGTAGACCGATGGTGCTCGGTGGACTGATCACAGGGCTTAAAACCATCATCACTAAGAAAGGTGATAAGATGGCGTTTCTGACTCTGGAAGATTTGACAGGAAAAATTGAATGCCTGATCTTCCCGCGGATCTATGCTGAGTTTGAGGCGATGCTCACTAGTGACGAACCAATCCTTATGAGTGGTCAGGCGAGTCTGTCGGAAGACCCAAAGAAATTCTTCCCAGATAAAATTACCCCATTGAAAGAGGCCTCGGATGATCGCGTGACCGCTGTTCGCGTGAACCTACCGATGGAGCGCTTGAATCCTCATTCGCTCACGCGCGTGCGCCAAATTCTTTTAAGCTATCGCGGAACTGTACCCATCCACTTTGTCTTTGAAACACAAGAAGGACGAGCACGTCTGCCACTCGATGATAATTTCCTGGTAGCGCCCTCACCGCAGATGGCCGCCAAGATTAATGAAATCCTTCAACATAATTCAGTAAGCTTCATTGTTGATGGTCGCGCCGAAGAGGTTCGTTCATGAAAAAAATTGGTTGGCTCCTTATCGGTTCGCTTTTAGCCATTTTTCCCATTTTGATGGCGCAAGCAGGTACGGTATCAGTGGAGATTGAAGCACTCGAAGCTCCAGAAGAGGAGATTCGCCAAGCACTTTTACGAGCGGCCACAGAGAAACTCGTGGCCGAAAGTATGAAAGGTAGGAATCTTAATGAAGCAACTTATCAAGAGGCACTAGATAAGAAATTCGTGCCGTGGTTCGTTGAAATTGAAAAACGTCTTAGAGAAGAATTGACTCAGAAAAATATCCCTGCTGATCAGATTGAGAAAAAACTAAGCTGGGAGAAGACCAAGAGTCGCTTCTCTTATGCCAAGTTAGATAAATTGATTAAGAGTTACACCATCAAATCATTTGCTGCCCATCCTGAAACAGTGGGCGTTTGGCAGATGACGCTTGAAGGGGAAGTTGACGAGAACCTCTTACCGATACACGTACAACGAATGCAGGATGAGTCGCGCGCTTTTCGTCGCCTGTGGATTTATCCGCAAATACGTTTGGATAATTTTAGCTGGGAAGATTTGAAGCTTTCTAAAGCTTCTGATTTCATGACACCGGTTCAAAACGAATGGCTTAAGTGGTTTCAAGATCGTCCACCCGGTGATGTGGAAGATATCGCCATTTGTGATGAGGCCTGCGAAAAACTCTTAGAAAAATGGCGTGCCCACGATGATAAAAATATGGGGAGCTTTGTTGAGCCTGAATTGATCGGCGGTCTCCTGTTAACAGTTAATATCAATTTGAGTCGTGAGCAGTTGATGGGAGCGGTCAAAGAATCAAAAATCACCTATAGTGGTGGCTTGATTCTGCAAGATCTCAACACTAAGCGTGTGCTCCATTGGGCCGATTTGCCTAAAGAGATTCAAACTCTCAAATTAAAAGAACAAAAGAAATTCAACTCAGGCCTTGCTACTCAGACCTATCGCTACCCCTTAAGTAAGTTCGAAGAAGCAAAAAACCAAGTAGGGAAGTCAGTCTCCCTGACAAATTCTGTTGTCCTTCGCTTGGTTAATGCTCGTCATTTAGGTGAGGCGATGCGCTTAGTGGAATGGATTCGCGTGAAAGGTGCCCCTATGCAGGCCCAGGGCAAGCTTGATTCCTTCAATTCCAAGAATGCCCGAATCCTTGTGCACTTTCGCGGAGAGGGAAACAAATTCAAGGCTTTGGTGTCAGGCGTAAAAGAGTTAGAATCAGAATGGGGCCGTCCCCTCGTGATTGAAGAACAAGGTAATGAACTTATCATTACTTTGGAGTCAAAACCGTAAACGTTTAACGGCCCACCAAAGGTGAGCCGTTATGACAAAAATTTTGTGTTTAATTCTTCTCATCACCTCCTGCGCTGGACCGATCACTCGCCGTACACCACTTGATCCCGGTCGCATGACCAATCAACAAACCAATCGCAATGTAAAAGACTTCAATCCGATTCGTAAAAAAATCGCGCTTTTGAGTTTCTATAACGAAGCCCCGTTTGGTGGTGAGGATTTGGCGATCCAAGCGACCGAGGAATTTCGTCGCGAAGTCATGCGTTCACGTGATTATTTAGTTGATCCCACCGCCGCTCAAATCTTTGGTAACTCAAAAGAAATTTATTCCGGTGGGGGAGTGAAGCTAGCGCAACTGACTCGTAAGGCGAAAATGGCCGGCGTGAATTTGGTGATTTTTGGACGTATCGTCGATGCCCGTGTTCGCCAGGCCTCAGATGAAATTGGTTTTGTCAGAAAGACAAAAGCTCTCGCTGAAACAAAAGTAGAGATCAAAGTTTTTGATGTGATCTCTAGTAAAGAACTATTGAGTGATACGGTTGATGGCACAGTTCACGACGATAACTTTCGTTTTCACCTCTCTGAAGAAGAAGAGAACTTGGCCTATCGTCAGGATCTGATGCGCTATTCAACTCGTGTAGCTGTTCGCAAATTCTTACCTCGCTTAATCAGCCTAGGTTCAAAACTCGATTGGACAGGTCGAATTGCCAAAATTATCGGCACCAAAGTTTACATCAATGCCGGTCGCGATAGCGGTATAAACATCGGTGATATTTTAAAAGTCATCACCGAAGGTCAGGATGTCTATGATCCAGAGACGGGTGCACTGATTGGTATCTCAAAAGGGGATATCAAAGGCACGCTTGAGGTGATGGATTATTTTGGACCTGATGGTGCCATTGCTATTCTGCATTCAGGCGGCTCAGTCACTGAGGGTGATTTCGTACAGCTATACTAAGACTTACCTAATTTAAAGGTCAGTTTAAAGCAGGTGTTGGGCTGAGTATCATCGTAAATTAAACTACCTCCCATCTGCTCCATAATACCCTTTGAGATACTTAATCCAAGTCCAGTTCCTTTGCCTACTTCTTTGGTTGTATGGAATGGAATAAATAGTTTATCCCTAAACGGTTGCGGTATTCCTGGCCCCGAATCATGGATATACACAGCTAGTTTTCCATCTGCAATTTCTTCTGCAATTATCCAAATTCTTTTGTGCTCTAGCTGCCCAATAGCATCTATCGAGTTATTGATGAGATTTAGAATAACTTGTGATATTAGACCAAAATCACCCACAGCAATGTGATACCGAAGAACCTTGCTACTATCGAAAGTAATCTGATTGTTTACGAGCTTCTCGTTAATTACATTCTTAACATCAAGTAATAGATCTGCGATCGCCACATTATCTTCAGTCTTGTTATTGCCGCCACGAGAAATTCTACGTATTGAATTAACGATATTACTAATTCTCTGGGCCACTTCGCCTATTTTACCAACATGTTTAATGATTTCACTCTCATTCAACCCACTCTCTGTTGTTAAGCCTGACATCAGGATTTCCGATCGACCAATAATCACTGACAAAGGGTTGTTGATTTCATGTGCTAGACCCGCGGCAATTTCACCGAGTGAAGCAAGTTTTGATGATTGTATATTTTTGATTTTTTCTTGCTCGAGTGATTCTAGAACTTGCTCAAGCCTCGCAAGATTTTTCTTATATCGGTAGTAGATAAAGTATGCCAAAAAAATGAGCAAACCAGCTCCAAAAATACCCAGTATAAAAGCGAGGTTACTGAGTTGAGTCACGTGAAAGATACGCTCATCCTTAAAGTTGAGATACTTTTCGATTTGAGTATTAAGCTCATCTTCAGTCTTTGCGATTAAGATTTTCTCTGAAATTTTGGGTGCATCATCGGTAAGTCGGCTTAATTCATTCAGTGTCTGATTTAAAACGTCTCTTGAGACATCTCCCTCGCTCCCAGAATTGTCGATAGCAAAGAGTCGAGAAGTGGCACATGCAAGTTGGATCGCTGGGATGTCCCGCTCGGAAAA
>JBIKNE010000291.1:0-3839 GCA_044358855.1 Bacteriovoracaceae bacterium
CGCTTGAGGGCAATCATTTCTAGCGAGTAGGGAAGTGCACTCGAAAATACGGCGACAAGAATCGCCATGATCGCCAGTTGAGGTTGCCATAGCTCAAGTCCTAATTTCACGACTCCCACAGGGAAGACGACCATCGCGGCAAAAATCATTCCCCAAGTGGCGGCCAGACCTCCGGGAAGATTTTGCGAAGTTCTTTGTCCAAAAATAATATAGAGTGCCCAGCAAAATCCGGCCGTGAGCGCCATGACAACACCAATAGGATCAAGCGTACTCGTATTTGTGAGAGGCAGCAGCAAATAGAGACCAATGGCGGCCAAAGTGGCCCAGATAAAATCCACGACACGACGAGAGTTATAAATTGCGACTGCTAAAGGTCCTGTAAATTCTAAGGCCACCGCCACACCTAGTGGGATGCGTTCAATGGCAAAATAAAAAGTGAGATTCATGATACCTAAAGCACAGCCATAAAAGAGCACGCCTTTTAACTGAGCGCGGGTGAGAGGCGTTTTCCATGGACGCCAGATAAGGCCTAACAGTATTGCCGCTAAAGTGAGTCGCCAAAAAGTCGCACCAGTCGCTCCCAGCATCGGGAAGAGTGCGCGCGAGAGTGTGGCGCCATATTGAATGGAGCACATACCAATAAATAGTGTGACGAGTGCAATGGCCAAAAGGTTCACCTGGTTAAAATAAATTTTACTTTGCAGCGAGTTATTTAGTCCAGGGATATGTTTTATCTTTGTCAGGGCCTGAACAGTGCTTTTAATAGTTAACCCAGTTAACTAATATTATCCCATGCTAGCGACCCATCTTTTAGACACAATTCCATCAGTCATGCGCGAATGGCGTAGAGAGTTGCATTCGGGTTTGCCAGATGGCCTAAGTATCAATCAATTCCGCGTGCTCTTTTTTGTCAATGTTGGCCATGAGTCATCGTGCTTTCTCGCGCGCCATTTGGGAGTGACTGCTGCGGCCATGTCAAAGATGGTGGAAGTTTTAGTCAAAAGAGAATTACTAAATCGTGAAGTGAACCCTCATGATCGTCGCCACGTCAGACTCACATTGACGCGCGCCGGACAAACAGTGGTGCGTCGAGTGCGCACGCAGGTTGAAAAAAACATGCAAGTTCACTTGGATGATTTAAATAACAAAGAACAAAAACAAGTTTTAGAAGCTCTCTTACTCTTACAAAAAGTATTTTCATCGAATCGAGGCGAGGTTGTTGCATGAGATGGTTGTTGTGTTGCTTGATTCCCGTAGCTGCCAGTGCTGCTACTCCGGCCGGTTTAAAAGAACTTCATGCGCTCGCCGAGAAGCGTTCAGAGACTATTGCCATCACGGAGTCGCGTACGATTCAGGCAGAGGAGCGAAAAACGCAAGCGGTAGGAAGTTTAAGGCCTAATGTAACAGCTCGCTATAGTTATCAAGAGGTTGATCCTCTGCCCGGGCCTGCTTCTCCCTTTCGTCGTATTAATCAGTATTCAGCGCTTATTAACTTAGCGCAACCGATTTATCGTGGTGGCACTTGGGCGGCCTTCTCATTTGCTAAAATTGATATTGATGTGCAAAAGCGTTTGCGTGAGCAAGAAGGACTGGGCCTGTGGGTACAAACTGGAGATGCCTATTACAATTTGTGGATGGCGCAGAATGATTTGGTGAATGTTCGCCAGCTGCGTGATTTTAGTGATGAGCGTGTGAAAGAAATTCGTGAACGTGTCAAAGTTGGCCGTTCAAGAAAAGGTGAGTTACTGCAAGCAGAAGCTCAATTGGCCTCAGTCGATGCCGATGTGGCACGAGCTGAAAGCGCTCTTGCTGCTGCCCAGGAGCAAGTCGACTTTCTAGCAGGCACTCCCCAGAAAATGAGTTTTGGTGCGCTTCCTAGCGGAGAAGGACAAGTGGCGACTCTCAATGATTATATAATCAAAATTCAAGACCGCCCGGATGTGAAAGCGCGTGCTGAAGAAGTCTTATTAAATGAAAAGCTGACGTCAATTGCCAAGGCCGGTCATCACCCCACAGTTGATTTCTCTGCCAACTATTATTTTGAACGAACTGGTATCTTAGCTGAGTCTGAGTGGGATATTGGAGTGGTGGCGACACTTCCACTTTATCAAGGCGGCACGGTGGCAGCGAACACGCGTGAAGCCACGGAACGTAAACGTGAAGCAGTCTTAACGCTAGAGCGCACCAAACGTGAATCTGAGCGTGATATTCGGGTGCTTTGGCAGAATAGTAAAGCACTCGAGGCGGTCGTCAAAGATCTCAAGAATGCTTTTGGTAAATCAAAAGCGACTTATGAAGAAAATAAAAAAGACTATCGTTATGGTTTGGTAACAAACCTCGATGTTTTGCAATCTCTCAATCAATATATCGATACTAAACGTGGTTATGAGCGCGCTCTCCTAGAAAAAGAGATGCTAGCGCTGCAACTTAATTTGGCCACAGGAGTAACTCCATGAGCTTATCCGATCTTTCCATTCGCCGTCCGGTCTTTGCTTGGATGCTGATGTTGGCCATGATGGTGTTCGGCTATTTGGCCTTCACTCGTATGGGTGTCAGTCAGCTACCTGATGTTGATTTTCCTGTGGTCAATATTTCGGTAAGTTATGAAGGTGCCGCGCCTGAGGTGATGGAACTTGACGTTGTTGACCCCATCGAGAGTGCTGTCGTTGCGGTTGAAGGCGTAAAATCAGTCACGTCTAACGCCCGTCTTGGAAGTGCCAATATCTCTGTCGAGTTTGGTCTCGATAAAGATATTGATGTGGCGGTGTCTGAGATTGAAGCCAAAATCAATCAGGCACAACGCAATCTTCCTGGTGATATTGATCCCCCAGTGATTACCAAAGTGAATCCCGATGATCGTCCCATCATGTGGCTGGGTGTTTCGTCAGAAACGATGGATCGCAAAACTTTGATGGCCTTCGTACGCGATCAGTTGCGTGACAAAATTCAGACTGTTCCTGGCGTCGCTGATGTTTTTTTAGGTGGCTATGTTGATCCCAACTTACGGGTGTGGGTCTCATCAAAAAAATTAGACCAATTCCAAATGACTGTGACCGATGTTATTGCTGCCATACAATCTGAGCACCAAGAAGCTCCCTCAGGCTTTTTGGAAGATGCCACTCGTGAGCGTAACGTCCGCACCTTGGGGGAAGCCTCGAATGTGGAAGAATTTAAAAAGCTACCGCTCATTCGTCGCGGCGGCAGTGCCAACTTCAGTCCAATCTTTTTAGGAGAAGTGGCGCAGGTCGAAGATGGACTCGCCGATGTACGGCGTATCTCTCGCGTCAATGGTAAGAACGCAGTCGGGATGGGAGTTCGAAAACAACGAGGTTCCAACACCGTAGCAGTGGCAGATGGTGTAAAAAAGAAAATGGCCGAGTTGCAAAAGACTTTACCGGCGGGAACAGAAATCGGCATCAACTTTGACTCGACTCAGTTTATCGAAGAATCGATTCATGAATTAATTTTTACCATGACCTTGTCGGCGATTTTAACCGCGATCGTCTGCTGGTTGTTTCTTGGCTCATTTGCCGCCACGATTAACGTTATTTTAGCGATCCCTACTTCGATTCTAGGGGCCTTTATTATTTTGAGCTGGCTTGGTTTCACCCTTAATACCTTCTCGCTCTTAGGTCTCTCCTTGGCGATTGGTATCGTGGTGGATGATGCCATCATGGTGCTCGAGAATATTTATCGTCACCATGAAGAGGGTAAAACTCGTCGGGCCGCTGCCTTTGCAGGTGCCAATGAGATTACCTTTGCTGCCTTAGCGGCAACTGTTGCGATTATGGCGATCTTCATTCCAGTCGCATTAATGGATGGTATCATCGGAAAGTATT
>JBIKNE010000220.1:0-4607 GCA_044358855.1 Bacteriovoracaceae bacterium
CCATCTGCGCACGAGATCTACGTCCACCGCCACCACCGCCACGACGACGGCCGCCACCCATCATTTCACCAAAGATGTCGCCGAAGATATCGCCAAGATCACCGAAGTCTCCACTAAATCCTCCACCACCAAATCCACCAGGACCAGCACCTTGACCCATGCCTGCATGACCGAATTGATCATAGCGAGCTTTCTTTTGATCATCGAGTAGCACTTCGGCCGCTTCAGAGGCTTCTTTGAACTTAGCTTCAGCTTCTTTATTATCTGGATTACGATCTGGGTGAAACTGCATAGCCAATTTGCGATAAGCTTTTTTAATCTCTTCTTTCGAAGAAGACTTATTCACACCCAAGACTTCGTAATAATCGCGCTTATCCGCCATATATCCCCATGCAAAAGAGCCCCTCCGAAGAGGGGCCCGTTTGACGTGCTAAAAATTAAACTTCTTTGTAATCTGCATCGACGACATCATCGCCGTCTTTCTTTTCATCAGTCGTGTCAGCTGTCTGAGCACCTTCGGTGCCTGGAGCTCCACCCTGACCTTGGTACATGAACTGCGCTAAGCTGTGAGCTACATTCTGTAGACGCTCAGTAGCGGCTTTGATTTCATCCAAGTTCTCAGAAGTAAGCTTGGTTTTTGCTTCAGCAACCGCTGCTTCCACTTCGGCTTTCTTATCTGCTGGAACTTTATCGCCAGCATCCTTGAGGCCTTTCTCAGAAGCAAACACCAAAGAGTCGAGGTTGTTACGAGCATCAACGATCTCACGGCGTTTTTGGTCAGTGCCACGGTTCTTCTCAGCTTCTTCTACCATGCGCTTGATTTCAGCTTCACTCAATCCTGAGTTCGAAGTGATCACGATGTTCTGTGACTTACCAGTCGCTTTATCAACTGCGCTGACATTCACAATACCGTTGGCATCAATGTCGAAGATAACTTCGATCTGTGGAACACCACGCGGAGCTGGTGTAATTCCAGTCAAATCAAACTTACCAAGCGTTTTGTTATCATTGGCGAACTCGCGCTCACCTTGAAGCACATGGATGCTCACGGCTGGCTGATTATCAGCGGCAGTCGAGAACACCTGGCTCTTCTTAGAAGGAATCGTTGTGTTCTTCTCGATGATTTTCGTGAAGACACCACCCAAAGTTTCGATACCAAGTGACAAGGGAGTTACATCCAAGAGGAGAACGTCTTTCACGTCACCAGCAAGAACACCACCCTGAATCGCAGCACCAGCGGCAACAACTTCATCTGGGTTGACACCTTTAGAAGGCTCTTTGCCGAAAATCTCTTTTACCTTCGCTTGAACGATTGGCGTACGAGTTGCACCACCGACCAAAATCACTTCATGAATCTCATTTAAAGAGAGTCCTGAATCCTTGATGGCAATACGGCAAGGCTCGACCAAACGATCAATCAAGTCGCCGATGAGAGACTCATACTTGGCGCGAGAAAGATTCATATTCAAGTGCTTTGGACCTGTGGCGTCCATCGTAATGAACGGCAAGTTGATATCCGTAGTTGTGACACTCGAGAGCTCATGCTTAGCTTTTTCCGCTGCTTCTTTCAAGCGTTGTAGAGCCATTTTGTCATTCTTAAGATCAATGCCCGTCTCTTTTTTGAACTCTTCTGCGAGCCAATTGATGATACGGTAATCGAAGTCTTCACCACCCAAGAAAGTATCTCCGTGCGTTGATTTCACTTCGAAAACACCGTCAGTCGTGATCTCAAGGATAGATACGTCGAAAGTACCGCCGCCCAAGTCAAAGACTGCCACGTTTTTGTCTTTCTTCGTATCAAGGCCGTAGGCTAAAGCTGCTGCTGTTGGCTCGTTGATGATACGTTTCACATCAAGGCCAGCAATGCGACCGGCATCTTTAGTCGCTTGGCGTTGAGCATCGTTGAAGTAAGCTGGAACCGTGATCACTGCTTCAGTCACAGGTTGACCAAGGTAGTCCTCAGCCGCTTTTTTCATTTTCTCAAGAACCTTAGCTGAGATTTCTTGAGCCGAATATTCTTTGCCGTCGACCTTTACCCATGCATCGCCGTTTTTATTAGCGAAGATTTCAAAAGGAGCCACTTCTTTAAATTTTGTTACTTCTTTATCAGTCGCTTTGCGACCGATAAGGCGCTTGATACCAAACAAAGTTTTAGTTGGATTCGTCACAGCTTGGCGTTTCGCCACCTGGCCAACCAAGTTTTCTCCATTACTTGAGAAACCAATGATTGAAGGAGTGGTGTTGTGTCCTTCACTGTTAGGTACAATTTTATATGCACCGTTTTCCATGACAGCTACACACGAGTTGGTTGTTCCCAAGTCGATACCAATAATTTTTCCCATATATATTCTCCTGTTATTCTTTACTGTTTATCGTTTGCTACAACCACTCGGGCCGCTCGTAGAAGGCGACCGTTTAGGACGTAACCTTTTTGATACTCTTTAAGGATCTCATTCGGACGCTTTCCTTCGCTGTATTCCTGGCCCATGGCCTCATGAAAATTCGGGTCGAAGTCTTTGCCTAAGCTCTCGAGTTGAGTCAAACCGTGCTTGCCCAAGTTATCGAGGAAAAGCTTGCGAACCATTTCAAGACCAACGACGACATTTTTCATCTTTTGATCTTCATCGAACTTGAGCATGTCTACCGTACGCTCAAAATTATCTACGACATCGAGGAGATCACCCAAAATCTTGTCTGCGCCGTACTTGAGAAGATTCTCTTTTTCGCGCTCAAAGCGTTTGCGGCCATTTTCCATTTCAGCTGCGAGATAGTAGTACTTCGACTTCCAGTCGATCTCTTCTTTTTTAGCCTCTAAAACTTCTACTTCTGGAGCACTTGCCTGTGCCTCTTCCGTAGTCGCGTCTTTGTCTTTGTTGTCGGTTGAATCGCTCAAGATAAACTCCTCATTTGTTACACTCACAAGATGGGCCCGATGTGAGGGGTGTCAATGTTTGGCGCTAGAAAAAAGTTTCCCCGGGAATACCCTATAAACCCTTAAAATTAAAGCTTTGGGAGAGCGGCGAAGTACTCATTTATTAAAGAATCCAGGATGACCCAGGCAGCCGGTTGCATGCGCCATGCGGCGCCTTCTCTTATTAGCAGCTTACGGGACTGCCATTCTTTAAAAAGTCCCTCTAGGATGGCGGGTTCAGGAACAAGTTCGGCCGAAGTGAATGCCTGTGAGAGGCGCAGTCGCAGATAGAGCCGTTCCATTTCAAGCTCTGATTTTTGTAAATTTTCGCTCTCAATTTCAGCACTGCCTGGCTTCCACTTGTAACGAAATGCCGACTCATTCGTTGAGGCTAGATAGCCTGTTCCAGTGGGCCCAATAGCCGCCACATTTTCACCCATCCAATAGCGAAGATTGTGACGAGACTCAAAGCCTGGCAGCCCAAAATTAGAAACTTCGTAATGATGAAAACCACGGGAGCGCAAAAATTCACTCACAGCAAGATATTCGTTAGAAGTTACTTCATCGTCAGGGATTTTAGTTTTGAGTTTGTAGCCTGCCGCTGGCTGCAGAATATAAAGACTCACGTGTTTGGGGCCATATCTTAAAAGTTCTGTGAGCTCTTTGATCACGTCGCGTTTGTGATCGACTTCAGGGGCTCCTAATAGAAAATCAACCGAGAAGTTTTTCCCTTTGAGCCTCTCCAAGAGGCGAAAAGTTTCGTGGCGATCATGCGCGCGATCGAGCACTTTCAAATAATGCTCATTCAAAGATTGAGTGCCCACTGAGTAACGATTTACACCGATATTTTCCCACGCCAAAAGTCCTTCTTCACTCCATGCTCCAGGATCAATTTCGAAAGTGACCTCAGCATGAGGCGCGAGACTCAAGCCTTGTTTGAAAAAGCGGGAAAATTCTTGGGCACCTTCGACTCCCCACAACGATGGAGTTCCCCCACCAAAGTAGAGTGTTTCAAGTGGCGCCCAGCTGGCCTTTTGCTCAGTTAATATTGACTCATGGCGCTTCCAACTCGCTTGCAGATAAGCGGAATAATCTTCGAGTTGCGCACGAGGTCGCTCGAATTTCTGCTTATAAAAATCACAGTAGTTGCACAAATGACGACAGAACGGCACATGCACATACAAACTAGCAACAGTTGTCATACGGCCCTTGGAAATTCCTGCCAGTAAAAGGATAATGATTCTTACCGTCCAAGTACTAGGACTGGCAACGCTCTCGGAGTTTGACATGCACGTCGAAGAAACCCGCCTCGGTGACCTTAAAACCCTTTTTATCCACTCTCCCGGCTCAACCGCCTCGACTGTTCAGATGTGGTTTCGTGCCGGCTCCGCCCTTGAAGAAAAAGACAACCAGGGCATCGCCCACTTTTTAGAACATATGTTCTTTAAAGGCACACCCTCACGTCCAGGTGCTACGATCGCCCAAGAAGTAGAAACATTTGGTGGCGAGATCAATGCTTTCACCAGTTTTGATTACACCTGCTATTACATCAATGCTCCTTCTCGCAAAACCAGCAATGCACTCACTATCCTCTTGGATATGGTGGCCAATCCGATGTTCAAGGATGAGGACTTTCCCTCTGAGCGTGATGTGGTGTTTGAAGAATACCGTCGTGCCCTTGATAATCCCTCTCAGT
>JBIKNE010000221.1:0-4569 GCA_044358855.1 Bacteriovoracaceae bacterium
GAGATGAGACGTACTCTCAACATGGGGACCAGTACAGAGATCAAGGAAGTGATCACCTTGCGTGTAGTAACTGATAACTTCGCCTTCAGGGAAATCACGAATCAATTCTAGTTTGAGAGTTTGTCCGCGAGCCGCGAAAATTTTAAGAGCTTCGTCACGCGAGACTTCATAACGAACAATCGGGAGAGCCGCTTTAATCAGCGCCTTCATCTTTTCTTCAATGAGTTTCAAATGTTCGTCAGTGAGTTTCGTCACCATATCGATGTCATAGTAGAAACCGTGCTCAATGACAGGGCCAATTCCAAGCTTCACTGTTTCAGTGGGAAATAACTCAGTTACGGCCTGGGCCATAAGGTGAGCAGTAGAGTGTCGGATGGTGTCGAGTTCGTACTTGGCCATAAAATCCCCGTCGGTAAGATGCGAAGGCCTTGAGACTAGCAAAGGCAGCTCGTTCTTTCAAAGGGATAGCTTGGGAGAAGATAAGAGCCGAAATTATTCTTACAACTGTAAGAACTGGCCCCTATAAAAGGAGGGCCAAAATGCACCCTATGGGCATACCGAGTCAAACTTACAGAGGTATAACTCTTTTAATTCATAGGTAAAACAACCCCCATAAAGCGCTCTAAAAGGGCTTTCTTGCTTTTTCGTTTGGAGTGAGGTTTAAGTGTAAGCACTTTTTGTAAGATACCGCTTATCTTACTTTCTGGAGGTCCCCGATGACGATGAATCAAGAGAACGTACAGATTGAAACGGCCATGGCCAAATCTCTACTCGATCTTAACAAAGATGATCGCTTCCTTGCCCATCTTCCCTCAGACTCCTCTCGCCTAGAAGGTCAAGGGTATTACCGCCTCGCTAAAGTTTATTACGATAAAGCTGATTTTGAGAAAGCTGAGCAGTACTTCCTTAGCTCGCTTGAGCGCACTGAGCTTCCCCAGGATGCTTTTGCCGTCTTTAAGATTTATGGATTTTTGATTCGTATTTATTCAGAAGGTCTCAACGAGACGGACGCCAATAAGTACATTGCAAAATCTAGCGAAGTCCTCGATCAAGCCGTTGCCACCCTTCCAAGTCTTACTGCCGAATATTTCTATAACCTTGGTGTCGTTGCTACCTATAAAGGTGATTTCCCAGAAGCTCATAAAAACTTCCAGCAGTCTTACCGTAAAGCACAAATGGAAAATGAGCCAGAGTTGATGGCCAAGTCACTCTACGCACTTTCAACTAATAGCTATAACATGTCTCAGTTTGCCGATGCTTTAAGCAGCATTGTGCAGTTGAACGAATTGTTGAACATTCTTAAGAAGGGCTACCTCAAGGGCAGTATGCACTTGTTGTGGGGCAACACTCTTCGCGAACTCGGACAGCATACTGAATCGATGGGCCATTACGAAACAGCTCTTAAACTCCTTCATGCGAAGCGCTGCTGGAACATGCATAACTACGTTCTTCTTAATAAGGGCGTTGCGATGAAGAAGATGGGAGAGTTTTCGAAAGCTCTTCTATTATTCAACCTTGCTCTCCAATCAACTGACGATGATAACTTCCGCCGCTTGAAGCAGTTGATCTTGTCTGAAGTAGAAGATGTGAATGATTCAAGTGTTGATCTCTATCTCGATCGTCACAATCGCGTGATTCATGAAAAGAGCCTCGGTGTAATCGATTTCAAACACCGCTTTGTTCTTCTCGAGATTCTCTTCCTCTTAGCTCAAACTCCAGGGATCTATTATAACAAAGAAGACTTGGCGAAGATGATTTGGAAGGATGAATACAATCCTTTGATTCATGATAAGTTGATCTACACAAGCATTTCTCGTTTGCGCAAGTTGATTGAGCCGAAGAACGGTAAACGCCAGTACATCCTTCGTGGAAAAGACGGCTATACCTTCAACCCACGTATCAATGCTCGCTTCCACCGCGAGAACGATTACATTAAAGAAAAGAAAATCGGTAACATTGAAATCAGCTCTCCAGTTTAATCTCACTCTCATTATCCTTTCTTCACTGTTGCTCATCGGAGCGACAGTGAAGGATCGTTATTTGTTCCGTGTCACCGAAACAGTGGTGGGCGTCCACGATCTTGAAGTGGCAGTGGATGATTTAAAGGCGCTGCAATGTCGCTTCCCAGATTCGCTCTTGATGTCTTGGTTGGGAGATGAATTTTCGCCGAAACTCAAAAAAGTTACTGCGGAGTTGTTGCAGTCGCAAGAGTCCGTTTCGAAAGATCATTCGAAAGTGATTTTTCTCTCAATGGTCAGACAATTGTGGAAAATTTTGGTGTTCACTGACACACAGGATGTAGTTCTAAAGCCAGAGCTAGAGAAGCAAGTCATCAATGTTGCCGGATGTCCTTCCGTGCTTTTTACCAAAAAAGAAATGCGAGATTCATTTAGACGTTGGCTTAAAGTCGAAATTTATCTGCGCTCGCGTTACGCTCCCGGTGGTATCACGGAAAATAAAGAGTGGCGTGCCAAGCGCCTCAATTCGATCGCTCAGTTTGTTGATTCTATCGACAAACAAATGTCCCACGAGAATTTTTGGTGATGAAAGTCACGTCCCCAACTGAATGGAGCAAAGACTCATCATCGTTTAAAACGGTGGTGGAGTTAGACGCGGAATTCATGAACTATCCATGGAATGAAGCGGAGTGGGGAGTACTCGATAGCTCCAAAAAACTTTTCCTCTGGGAAGATGAGGCGATTTATGGTTTCGCCCTTTACCAACTTTCTCCCCTGGAAGAGTTGGCCCATCTTTTAAAAATTGTGGTGCATCCGAGTAAGCGCGGCTCATCCGAGAGTACTGAGTTTTGGCAGGCCCAAGTCAGTGCGTTAAAAACCATGGGTATGAAGACCATTTATCTTGAAGTGGCGGTCGAAAATGAGAGAGCACAACGCTTTTACCGCAAGATGGGAGCTCAATTGCTGCGAAGAGTAAAAGCTTTCTATCGTGACGGCGGTGATGCTCTGACCATGAGTGTAGCAATCTAGCTCATCTATTTGATTTCTCGACTTCGCTGTGTTATTTATTGGCCCTACCATTAAACGCTAAAGCTCTTAAGGGTGGATCTCTCCTGGGAATCCGCCCTTTTTTTTTATGGATATAGTGAAAAACAGACTCGGTGTAGAAAAAAAGTTCTGGGAACTTTGCTTAAGCGTGGTGCAAGAGCAAGGTTTAGCACTTTATGATTTGGAATTTTTGCCAGGTCAGAAATTGTTGCGCCTCTACATCATGAATCCCACGACGAAGAGTGCTGTGATTGAAGATTGTATCAAAGTTGACCACGCCCTCACTCCATTTTTTGAAACTGAAGAATGGATGCCGGCAGAAGTCACACTCGAAGTGGGCTCACCTGGAGTTTATCGTCATGTTTCCTCACTCGCTCATTTTCAAATGGGAGTGGGAGAAACGCATGCGGTTACCATAATGGGTAATTTGGATGCTGAATTGAATCCAGGTGCTCCTAAGAAGATCCTTGCCGCGAAAAAATTTCGTGGAAAGCTGACTGAAGTACGTCCAGAAGCAGTTAAGCTTGTGACCTCAGACGGTGAAGTGGTGATTGGCTTAGCCTCGATTAAAAATGCACAAATTGATCCTGATTTCAATGAATTAATGAATAAAGCAGAAACTCAAATGACCTCTCAAGAGGTTGAATAAATAAAGGAGCACGCAAGTGAACTTCTCTGATCTCGGACGCGTAATTGAACAGCTCGGCAAAGACCGTGGCATCAAAAAAGACATCATCATTGGCGCCATCGAACAGGCGTTTTTGGTTACTGCTCGTAAGAAATTCGGCATTCAAGGTGAATACGAAGCTCGCTATAACGAAGGTGATGGCGAAGTCGAAATTTATCAATACAAAAACGTCGTTGAAAAAGTTCGCGATGGCATCGTAGAAATCGATCAAACTGAAGCTAAGAAGCTCGATGAAGAGTGTGAACTCGGTGACCAGTTGGGTATCAAGATTGATAATCCAGGTTTCAGCCGTGTTGATATTCAAACGGCTAAGCAAATTATTTTCCAGAAAGTACGTGACGCTGAACGCGACATTCTTTTTGCGGAATTCAAGCACCGTGAAGGTGAACTCGTGACTGGTATTGCTCGTCGCTTTGAAAAGGGCAACGTTGTTGTTGACCTTGGTAAGGCCGACGCCATCCTTCCGAAGAAAGAAATCATCTTTGGTGAAGCTTTCAAACCAGGTGACCGCATTCAGGCTTACCTTTCTGAAGTGGTTATGACATCTCGTGGACCAGAAATCCGCTTGAGCCGTACTTCTCCTATGTTCCTCGTAAAAGTTTTTGAAAACGAAGTACCAGAGATTCTTGATGGTACGATCGAAATTAAAGCGGCTGCTCGTGAGCCAGGCTACCGCGCGAAGGTTGCTGTTTGGACAGCTGATCGTGATATCGATCCAGTCGGTGCATGTGTTGGTATGAAAGGTTCACGCGTTCAGAACGTGGTCAATGAGCTTCAAGGCGAGAAAATCGATATCGTGCGCTTCAATGAAGACACGGAAACATTTGCTCGTGAGTCTTTGCGTCCAGCTGAAATTCAATCAATCATGATGAATCA
>JBIKNE010000222.1:0-4556 GCA_044358855.1 Bacteriovoracaceae bacterium
GAAAAAACAACTTGATCACGGTAGCGCGGTTTAGTGGCTTCTTGAAAGCGCGTCAGAGTGACTTCTTCTATCTCGATTTTTTTGCGGTCTTCATCAATGGCAATATCTTCCACTGAAATGTAGGCGACTTTTCCAGACACGATTACCGAAACGACTTGTCCTTTTTCGCGCTCTTTATCACCCACTCTGAGAGTGCGTCCACGGCGGGCGTAACCCAAAGGAGCACTTCTCTGAGCATCGGCCCATATAACGGCACGCTCTTTTATGACGACTGCATCCCTGGCGGCCCATAAGGTGAGAGGGGAAAACATGAGTAAAATGCCCAAGAAATAGGGCAAGTTAACTCTAAGGCCATAGTGTGAGTCCTTAAAATACCCTTGTAAATTCTGAATCTTATGGAACATCACCCGACTATCCTTGTCTGGTCTTACAATAAAATCAAAGCCTCTCCTATCAGTCTAACTGGTTTAGTAAAAAAGGAAAGTGTGACCCTTAAACTCTCGCCAGTTTACGCCGATAGGCAATTGAAGAAGTTGGTGAAAGGACGCCTATATGAAAAAAACATGGATGCTTAAACTTAGTGGATTCCTCTTATTATTCGCAATGATCAGCGGATGTCAGGAGAAAATTGCACCAGAACTCTCTACCCCTGCGTCGACCACGACCGGTGGCGGTTCGACAACTACAACATCGACCAATCGTTTTTTTGTTACCTTGACTGATACACCGGCAGAAGGTGTGCCAGCAGCTGATCTAGGTTATGTACTACACAAAGCCAATCTTGGTAGTGGAGTAAACTGTCAGGCCGATGATGTGGTCGATACTCCTGAAACTCTTGATTCAACTCGCGATATTAGCTGTTTTGTGGAAGCCGAAGAGTTTGCACTTTTCTACCATGGCCTAGAAATGCAGGCGCAGTCTGATGTAGGAACCTGTGAGTATATTGCCAAGGCACCTTTTAGTTACTGGAACTATAATCCAGGACTCTCTCTTCGCATTAATGGCCAACCACGCCAGGTCGTTCGCTTTAACTGTGATGATTCCGTTGTAGAGCATCTCTCTGGCAACAACGTCCCAGCTTTGTACGGCAACCCATCACCTACCTACACGACAGTCGGACAACTTTGTAATCGTTTTTTTAACATTAATGATAGCGGTTTAACTCTGCCTTTGAGTTTTGGACAACTTCACTTAGATGTGGCGCCAGATTTAGCAGGTGCCGATATAGATGAAGAGAATCTTTGTACCTATAACTACGGCGAAACTATGTGTGACGAAGGTACAATACAAATTCATGATGTAACTGTTACGGGAACTGATACTTCGGATCCACCAGACAATATCCCTGATGTGATCTCAGTAACAGGTTCAACTCCTCGAACCAGAGAATGTGGTGGTAACGTATATAATTGTATTGGTGGCGCCATCAGAGATGTCATCCCTACTGCAAACCAAGGTTTCACTTCCGTTGTAACTAGCCTAGAAGAAAATGAAGGCAAAGTAACAATGACCGTTAACGAATCGATTACAAAGCGCGGAACAAACCTGCATGCCTCAAACTTTATGCGTCAGTGCTCGGGTGTGCCAAACTACAATGCCGCCAATAGCTTTACTCCACTTCCTGGTGTCGAATTTAATCCGAATGTATTGTCATCTTACACAAAATTAGGCGTCTCAACGACTGGCACACAAGAAAAAGACCCCAATGGCCTAGATGTGATTCCACTGGCCGATCACCCATTTAGAGCAGGGATTCCAGCAAATATCGTAGCGGGCTACGCACCAAATAATCCATTAAGAAAATTTAGCGCTGCTAATATGAGTAACCAACCCTTCTATACTTTTTCATGCCTCGACCATGCTTATGATGTGAAAGCACGTATTAGAATTGCCGTCAGAGAATGGAATAGAAATTTCTCGCCATCGACACAAAACTTTCAATTCGTATCAGACGTTTATAACCGCGCCCTTCCTTATGCCTCACGTACAAAAATGGATGCAGGTTCGGCGGTCGCTCTTCTTGAGTACCCCACCATCTATGATAACGATTCGACTAACGATATCATTGATCTCGGCTTCAATAATTTTGAGGACTGGGATGATCGCTTAACCTTAAGCAACTCCGCGACCGGCACTTGTGGTTCGGCAATCAACGTTGACGGAAGTTGGGTATTAACTCTTGACCCAGCTGCTGAAGTTGATCCCAAGCAGAATTATTGGTTCCCTGGCGAAAGTACAGAATAAAAAAAAGGCCCGCGGAAGCGGGCCTTTTTCGTTTAGACTTGCATATAGTTTTTTTCTTTATAACGACTGGCCATGAAAGCGAAGATGAAGGCGAACACGCCCATCGCTCCAGCGAAGAACCAGAAGTAACCAGAACTCGCTACCGGATAGAGTTCGATCTTAGTGATAAACGACACCAGCATATTTCCAAAGAACACTGTCAGAAGCCACATCGACATAATTGATGACTTCATCTTGCGTGGTGCTTGCGTATAAGCGAACTCTAGGCCCGTGATTGAGATCATCACCTCTGCTACTGTGATAACTAAATACGGGAAGAACTGCCACATCACATTGAGTTGATTTCCGCCATCAAGTTGCGTTTGAATCATACCCGCCATCATAAATGAGAAGGCGGCGATGAACATCCCAATTGTCATACGACGAAGTGGAGTCATTCTGAATCCGAGCTTCTCACACAGCGGATAGATGCCAAAAGTGAAGAGTGGAATAAGCCCCATCACCATAATAGGATTCCAGGCAGAAATTTGTGAGGCCTCAAATTGAATCCCCATAAATACGAGATCCATCTTAGTCGCTTGAATAACCCAACTAGAACCGTGCTGATCAAACAGGGCCCAGAAAACTGAGACCGCTGCAAAGACTTTGGTAATATCCCAAACCGCCTTCGCCCCTTCGGCCGCTTCAGCACCGTGCTTCGCTGTTGAGCGATCCCAAAAACTCTTACCTGATGAAGCTGTAGTGAGATTGGTCCACATAACATTTAGAAAGCCATTACCGTCAGCTTTAGCTGGTGGAACGTGGACGTATTGCTTGCGGCCCAACCAGAAGATGAAAGTCGCGATAAACATCAAGACACCTGGAATACCAAACGCAACTGATGCACCGTAATGCTTCAAAGTCCAAGGCGTAATCATGGTCGAAAAGAATGATCCGAAGTTGATCATGAAATAGAACAAGTTAAAAATCTTTGCGAGCAGCGCTTCTTGGCCTTTCTTAAACTGATCACCGACGTGGGCCGAAACACAGGGCTTAATACCCCCTGCTCCCAAAGCGATCAAAAACAAACCGACATAGAGGCCGGTCATGTTTTCCCAGATAGAAAGCACCGCATGGCCGGCGCAGTAAACGAGAGAGAGATAAAGAATGGTTTTGTATTTCCCTAAGATGCGATCAGAAATAAAGGCACCCAAGAGAGGAAACAAATAACTTAAGGCAGAGAATTGGTGATAGATCGAGGTCGCTTCAGCTTCATGCACCAACAACTGTTGGATCATGAAAATGACCAAGATTGATTTCATGCCATAAAAGCTATAGCGCTCACAGGCCTCATTTCCGACGATAAATTTAATTTGTGGGGGATACTTGGTACTATCAATTGATTGACTGGGGCCTGCGACCGTAGCTGTGGACATGCACTCTCCTATTCTTCATCCTCCCGGTCTGTGGAAGGATCTTTAATGGTAAAAGGCTTCGGACGTTTGTTACCACCTAAGTGCTTAGGGCGCTCAGAGGCTTCTTTGTCATTGGGCTTTTCCCAATGACGGTACCAAGCGTCTTGCTGTTTTGCTCCCTCTTTTTCCTGACTTTTTAACTGCTTTTCTTGCACTTCTTCTTTCTTTCTCACCACGACCGATGGATTTTTTGACACCACCTTGGGCGCATCTTTAGAAAGTGAGATAGTTTTCTCATGAGCACTAATATCAATCACGGCATCACCAGTGAGTTTAGTCTGACAAGACAGGCGCTCTTTGGTGATATGAAAGACGTTTCCAAGCAAGCGTAGCTCTTCAAAAGTAGGCGGAGTGAGGCTCGCCTCACCACCCTTCACGACGATCACACAATCCGAACATGTGGCACAGCCGCCACAGCTCGACTTAATCGCCTTTCCGGCCTTTTTAAGCTGAGTTAAAAGCGGTTCAGTGCCGTTTACTTCTAGCACTTCACCCGATGGCCATAGAGTAAGCTTGTGGGACACGAGATCTCCTAAACGACTTTTTTAATTTGGCGCTCGAGGGCTTCTAGCACTTTGCCTTTCAAAGGGCGAAGTAAAAAACCCAAATCAACAGTGACATGGGCCTCACCATCTACGAAATGAATCTGTGCCTCAAAACCACTGCCTTTAGCAACTAACTTTGAGATGGCATCGTCTTGTTTTACATCTGCTTTGACACCAAATTTAGCGAGGGCCTCAGGCACCAGCTTCTTGGCGGCTTCATAGGCCTGTTTTTTGTCAGTGACATTGGCGTAAGGAACTTTTAAATCCATTTAGTTCACTCCAGTCGAGCCGAAACCACCACTTCCACGGGCGG